>JAYUBA010000969.1:0-4721 GCA_043741075.1 Frigoriglobus sp. | reverse complement strand
AGCGGGTTGGGATGACGAGTACCTCCTGAGAGTGCTAAACATTCTTTCGACCGATAAATGAATAGTGCGCACGCCCTGCGCCGCCGGGTGAGGGGTGGCGACTCGAATAGGCTAACGTTTTACCCCTCACCCGGCTCGCAGAGCCTCGCCACCCTCTCCCGCAAGGGGAGAGGGCAAGAAAACTCAGCGATCAATCAACAGTATATCGGCGAAGTTCAGCGGCATGTTGATCTGGATGCCGCCCTTCAGTTGCGTGAACTTCAACTCGCTGCGTTCGACGCTACGGACCTTGTTCACGCCGTCCGCGCCCCGGATAGTGATGGTGAGCGAGGTGAGGTCAGCGCCGCTCCAGTTGACGCGCGGGACCGCGAGCCGCGCGGGCTTGCGTCCTTCGCCGGCGTGTCGATGCCCGTCGTCTCGACGAGGCCGTCGGTCGTGACGACGGGCGTCGCGTCGCGCGGGGCGAAGTCGTCCGTGAGGCGGGACAGGAGCGTGAGGTTCATGCCGGTCGGCAGGAAGTGGGCGAAGCCCTCCGCGTTCGACCGGGCGCACCGGCAGGCCGCTCTTAAGGTACGCCTGCCCCGGCAGGAAGCCGAAGAGGATCGCGCGACCGAAGGTGAAGCTCAACTCGAACACCGGCGGCGGATTTTCCGCCTTGCCATCTAGTCGGCGGGCAGTACATTGCGTAAATCCGAAAGAGTGTGTGTAACTAACGTCGTTTCGTAACTGATGGCAGGAGTGCGACGCGGCGGGGTAGCGGAGACGGACGATGTCGATCACGAAGGAAGAGAAGTCCGAACTCATTACGAAGTTTCGCAGGGACGGCGCGGACACCGGGTCGCCCGAAGTGCAAGTCGCACTGCTCACGAAGCGGATCACCTCCCTCACCGAGCACATGCGGGCGCACAAGAAGGACTTCTCCAGCCGCCGCGGGTTGCTGAAGCAGGTCAGCCAACGGGCCGACCTGCTCAAGTACCTGCGCCAGACCGACCGGGAGAAGTACCTGGCGGTCATCGGCAAACTCGGCCTCCGCAAGTAGCCCCGCCTTCGCAACGCGTCTCAAGTCGTAAGGTCGCAAGTCGTAAAGTCATCGAGCGGCGTAGCCCGCGTGACTTCGACCTTATGACCTTCCGACTTGCGACCCCGCAACGCGCTCCTGCCGGCAAAACGGAAAGGGTCACCTCCGTGCCGGTCAATCCTGCTCGTGTCGAATGCCAAATTGGCGGTCGTACGCTCGTCCTCGAAACTGGGAAGCTCGCGAAACAGGCCCACGGGGCCGTTCTCGTCACCTACGGTGAAACCGCCGTGCTCTGCGCGGTGGTCGAGGGCAACCCGATCCCCGGGCGCGACTTCTTCCCCCTCCAAGTGGAGTACCGCGAGCGCACCTACGCCGCGGGCAAGTTCCCCGGCGGGTTCATCAAGCGCGAGACCCGCCCCAGCACCAAGGAAACGCTCACCTCGCGCCTCATCGACCGCCCGTCGCGCCCGCTGTTCCCCACCAACTACTTCAACGAAGTGCAAATTCACTGCACGGTCCTCTCCTCGGATAAGGAGAACGACCCGGACATGCTCGCCCTCATCGGCACGTCCGCCGCGCTGCACGTCTCCCACATCCCGTTCCTGAAGCCCTACGGCGGCGTGCGGTTGGGCCGCGTGAACGGCGAGTTGATCGTCCTGCCGACCTCCACCCAGATGGAAGAGAGCGACCTCGACCTGATCGTCGCCGCCACCCGCGACGCGGTGTGCATGATCGAGGGGTTCGCCCGTGAGATTCCGGAGCAGGAGGCGGGCGACGCGATCATGGAGGCGTTCCGCCAGTGCGCGACCGTGATCGACGCCATCGACCGCCTCCGCGCCGAGGCCGGGCTGGGGGCGAAGGTGCTGCCCCCCGCCGCGCCGGACAACCCGCTCGCGAAGGAGTTGTACCACAAGTACGGCACCGCCTACCGCGAGAAGTACCTGACGAAGGGCAAGAAGGAGCGCCACGCCGCGCTCGACGAACTCAAGGACGAAGTGAAGAAGGTGTACCTGCCCGAAGGCGAGACGAACCCGAAGTACACCGCGGCGCAAGTGTCCGCCGCGATCGCGGCCGTCCGCGAGCGGATCTTCCGCGACATCACCCTGGGCGGCACCCGCATCGACGGCCGCGCGCCGAAGGACCTGCGCCACGTCTCGGCCGAGGTCGCGGTGCTGCCGCGGACGCACGGCACCGCCGTGTTCCAGCGCGGCGAAACGCAGGCGCTGGTCGTCGCCACGCTCGGCACCGTCGGCGACGAGCAGAAGGTGGACGGGCTGATGGAGGGGTACTCGAAGAAGTTCTACCTGGACTACAACTTCCCGCCGTACTCGGTGGGCGAGTGCAAGCCGATCCGCGGGCCGGGCCGCCGCGAGATCGGCCACGGGATGCTCGCCGAGCGGTCGCTGAAGGCGGTGATCCCGCCCGCGACGCGGTTCCCGTACACGATCCGCCTCGTGTCCGAGATTCTGGAATCGAACGGCTCGTCCAGCATGGCGAGCGTGTGCGGCGGGACGCTGGCGCTGATGGACGCGGGCGTGCCGATCAAGCGGCCGGTCGCCGGCATCTCGGTCGGCCTCGTCATGGACAAGGAGAACTTCACCCTCCTCACCGACATCCAGGGCGACGAGGACCACTACGGCGACATGGACTTCAAGGTGGCCGGCACGCAGAAGGGCATCACCGGCATTCAGCTCGACATCAAGCTGGACGGCGTCACCGAGGACATTGTCCGCGGCGCGCTGGAGCAGGCGAAGGAGGGCCGGCTTCAGATCCTGAAGGTGATGCTCGCCACGCTCCCGGCCCCGCGGAAGGACATCAGCGGGTACGCCCCGCGGCTGATCCAGTTGAAGATCAACCCGGAGTTCATCGGCAAGCTGATCGGCCCCGGCGGCAAGATGATCCGCGCGATCCAGGAGGAGACGGGCGCGAAGATCGACATCGAGGACGACGGCACGGTGTCGATCGCGTCGGCCAACGCGGACGGGGTGGAGGCCGCCCGGCGGATGGTGGAGGGGCTGACGGCCGAAGTGAAGGTGGGCGCGATCTACGACGGCAAGGTGATCTCGATCAAGGAGTTCGGGGCGTTCATCGAGATCGCGCCGGGCCGCGACGGGCTGTGCCATGTGTCCGAACTGGACGCCGGGTTCGTGCAGCGGCCGGAGGACGTGGTGAACATCGGCGACAAGGTGCAGGTGAAGGTGATCGGGATCGACGACCAGGGCCGGGTGAAGCTGTCGCGCAAGGCGCTGCTGGCCCCGCGCGAGGACGACGGCACCGGCGGTGGCGGTCCGGGCGGCGGCGGTGGCGGCGACCGCGGCGGGGACCGGGGTGATCGCGGCGGCGGCGGCGACCGGGGTGGCGACCGCGGGGGCGGTGGTCGTGGCGGGGACCGCGGCGGGCCGCGCGGCGGCGGGCGGCGGTAACCGCGCCTGAGTGGGCAAAGGAACGAGCCGCGACCGGAAGGGAGCGGGCGAACCGGGAGGCGAGAGCCTCCCGTCTTCGTACACACCGGGAGGGGGGAAGATGGCCGTGATACCGGTCGCGAAGGCGCTGTACCTGTGCGAAGAGGTTGATACCGAAGGCGACAGCCTCAATCTGTACGCGCTACTCGATTTCCTCCTCCCACACGCGTATCCACACACGCAGCCGTCATTCGTGTGCTTCGCGCAACTGCGCGGCGGTCTGGGCACCGTGCGGTGTCACATCGACGTGAGACGAGCCGACGACTATCGCCTCGTTCGCAATACCAACGCACTGAGCGTGAACTTCCCGAATCGTGGGGCGTTAGCCCGACTCGTGGTTCACCTCGACGGGTGCATTTTTGAATCACCTGGGCTTTATCTCGTCGAGTTGTACTGCGATAATACTTGGGTCGCAGACACCGTACTCCACCTTCGGGAGGCTCGGGAATGAACAACCAAACCCCGAAACCACAGCGTAAGCGTTCGCCGTTCACAGGCAGCGATGCCATTCTGTTCGAATTCACTGACAAGGGCGACGCGCCGCTCGACCACACCCGCGAGCGGAAGGGCCGCCCGGAGCGCAGCCCGTCGCTGCCACCCCTCGACGAACCGAAGGCGACCGAAGCCGATCAGCCGCCGGAGTGAGTAGCGATTGATTAGGCCGGGACCGCCGCGTGCCGTATCACCTCCAGCACCTGCACCGGGTCACAGCCATAGATGCCAGACCCCCACGCGGCATTCTGCTCCACGGCCGCCCAACCCCGACCGGCAATGACACCGACATCCAGCACACACGCACGCGGAAGCTCGACCCGCGCATCCGCGAGAACGGCCCGAACGATCGCCTCGGCCTCGGCCGCTTCCGAGTCGGAAGCGGCGAACGCGTGTTCCCGCTGAAGCTCGCCGCCCCGCAAGTACACTGACAGCGTGCGTGGCTGACGATCCAGCACGAAGCAACGGAACTCCTTTTCCCACTCAACAACCTCCGCCACCAGGACGGGCGAATCCTCGTCGTACCCGTCCGGCAACTCCGAACCCGCATACACTCGCGCCGGAAAGCTCTTGTCGTTGGGTGGCTTGATGAACGCCGGGGCCGCCAACTGCCTGGCCGCCCGCAGCGACATGAGCGACACGCGCCGCTTCCTGAACTCTTCGGGAAGGCGAGGCAGCCAATCGACGGCCGGTTCCAGCAGCCGCAGTCCGAACTGCTCGGCGAGCGTCGGCCCGAACAACGCCTCCAG
>JAYUBA010000968.1:0-4728 GCA_043741075.1 Frigoriglobus sp. | reverse complement strand
ACACCATGCAGTTCATCACCTGCGACATCTCGACGTACTGCATGGGCCAGGCCGCCAGCATGGGCGCGATGCTCCTGTGCGCCGGGACGAAAGGCAAGCGGTTCGCCCTCCCGCACGCGCGGGTGATGATCCACCAGCCCAGCGCCGGCAGCGAGGGCACCGCGGAGGAGATTCTCATTCACGCGAAGGAGTTCCTCCGCACCAAGGACACGCTGAACCGGTTGATGGCGATGCACTGCGGCCAGCCGGTCGAGAAGATCGCGAAGGGCACCGACCGCGACAACTTCATGTCCGCGGCGGAGGCCCGCGACTTCGGGCTGATCGACAAGGTGCTGGAGCGGATGCCGGCCGAGACGATCGCCGCCAACCGCCCTTCCGAGTAGTGAACAGTGGGCAGGATGCAGACAAGCCACATACCACCTGAGCGGCAATGGCGACCCCGCTCGCGTGCGGTGTCCGTTCGACTGCTTGTCTGCACACTGCTCACTGCCCACTGCACACTGCTCATGGGGTGCCGGTCGAACAACCGCTACGACCTGATCGAAGCGGAACTCCGCACCCGCGAGCGCGAACTCGCCGACGCCCGCGCCACCCTCGACCAATCCCGCAACCTCCTCCGCGCCTACGAAGCCGCACAGACGCGCGGCGCGTCCCCGTCCGGCCCGCAACCCGGCGGTGGCGGGGGCGTGTTCCTGTCGGTGAAGGAGATCGCCATCGGCCGCGGCACCGGCGGCATCGACGAGGACGGCGCGCCCGGCGACGAGGGGTTGCTCGTGGTCGTGGTGCCGAAGGACGAGGACGGCTCCGCGGTGAAGGTGCCGGCGCGGGCGCTCGTAGCCGCGTGGGAGATCACCCCGGCCGGGCTGAAGAACCCCATCGGTTCGTGGAACATTCCCGCCGACAAGCTCCGCCCGACGTGGAAGAGCGGCCTCATCAGCACCGGCTATTTCATCGCGGTGCCGTGGCAGACGCCGCCGTCTTCGGACCGCGTGCGGGTCGCGGTGCGGCTGATTACCACCGACGGCCGCGCGTTCGAGGCCGACCGCGACGTGACCGTGAAGCCGCCGTTCCCTCCTCAACGCGGCGGGGGGAGTGTGCCGACGATGCCGAGGCCGCCCGGCGGCGGTCGCCAACCGCTCTTCCCGGAGATGCCGCCGCCGGGCGTGCCGTCCGCGATCCCGCCGGGCGCGGAGGAACTGCCGCCGCCGGCCGAACGCGGGGCGATCCTCCTCCCACCCGTGAAACAATAGGCATGTCTACACTTTCGCACTTCGACGAGTCCGGCGCGTCCCGCATGGTCGATGTGGGCGCGAAGGCCGAAACCAGCCGCGCGGCCCGCGCGTCGGCGGTCGTGCGCATGAAACCGGCCACGCTCGCACTGATCCGCGACAAGGGCGTCGCGAAGGGCGACGTGCTCGAAGTCGCGCGGCTCGCGGGGATTATGGCCGCGAAGAAGACCGCCGACCTGATCCCGCTCTGCCACCCGCTCCCGCTCACGTCCGTGAAGCTGGATTTCGCGTTTCCTTCGGAAGATTCGCTGCGGATCGAGGCCACGGTCACGGTATTCGCGCGGACCGGTGTTGAGATGGAGGCCCTCACTGCGGTTAGCGTAGCAGCCCTGACGGTGTACGACATGTGCAAGGCGGCCGACCGCGGGATGACGATTGAAGCGGTCCGGTTGGAGGAGAAGGACGGCGGGAACAGCGGGCACTACGTCCGCGACCCGTCTTAACCCTTTGTGGCACGGGCTTTCGAGCCTGTGATTGCCACCGGGCACCGCGGGCGTATGCTTTCCGGGTTGCGGCGCGCACCGGAAATGCGGGAGGGCCGCGCGATGGGGACCGCAATGGCAACCGTTTCGCCCACTGTGTCCGGCGGAACCGCACCGAGCATCGACCCGGCCCACCGGCACGGCACGAAGGCCGCGCTCGCGTTCAGCCCCGTCGCGGCCGACATCGCCGAGGCGGAGCGCATCTTCGACCGCACGCTGGCCCCTCATCGCGGCCCGTTCGGCCCGCTCATCGAACACCTCCGCCACTACCGCGGCAAGCGGCTCCGGCCGGCGCTGCTCCTGCTCGCCGCGAAGGCGGTCGGCAAGATCACACCGGCGCACCACACGCTCGCCGCCGCGATGGAGATGATCCACACGGCCACGCTCGTTCACGACGACGTGCTGGACGAGGCCGAACTGCGGCGGCACGCGCCCACCGTGAACGCCGGGTGGGGGAACAAGGTCAGCATCCTGCTCGGCGACATGCTGTTCACGCACGCGTTCCACCTGACCAGCACCGTGGACGGCCGCGCGTGCCAGATTACCGGCGAGGTGACGAACCGCGTGTGCGCGGGCGAACTGCGGCAGGTGACCGAACGCGGGAACCTCGAACTGAGCGAAGCGGACTACTTCACCATCATCGACGGCAAGACCGCGGCGCTGACCGAATGCTGCGGCCGGCTCGGGGCGCTGTACGCGGGCGCGTCGGAAGAGGTGGCGGCGAAGCTGGCGAGCTACGGCCGCAACCTGGGTCTGGCGTTCCAGATCGCCGACGACCTGCTCGACCTGGTGGGCACCGAGGACGCGGCCGGCAAGACGCTCGGCACCGACTTGGAGCAGCAGAAGTTGACGCTGCCGGTGATCCACTGCCTGCACCGGCTGGCCCCGGCAGAGACGACGAAGCTCCGCGACGCGATCCGCACCGGCATCGATGGGCTGGGCCTGCGCGTGCTGCACGCGCTGGAGAAGACGCAATCGCTCGCTTACGCGAAGCGCCGGGCGGAGGAGTTCGCGAAGACCGCGAAGCACGAGCTTGAGTGCCTGCCGCGGAGCGAGTGCCGCACGATCCTGGAAGCCGTCGCGGAGTGGAGCGTCCGCCGCGAGAAGTAACCTGGTGCGTTCAGGAGCAACCGACGTGATGCGTTTCATCTTGTGGGCCATCGTGGCGACTGCTCTTATCGCGTTGCCGGCCTGCACTCGGAGAGGGCAAGACGGGCAGTCAAAGAAAGACCACGCTGCCCTGCAGGGGGAATGGGAGGTCGTCTCCGCGGAGTCCAATGGCGAGGCCCCACCTCCCGGATTCCTCATCGGGGCCAAAGTCGCGTTCTCGGGCAATCAATCGACCCTGCTGGGCAAGGAGGCGACGTTCGAGTTGGACGCGAGCAAGCGACTGCGGCAGATTGATTTCGTACACGTCAAGAGTCGTCAGATCGGCATCTACGAACTGGACGGAGACAGCCTCAAGTTGTGCGTAGGGCCACCGGACGACCGGCCGAAGGAGTTCAAGACGAAGCCTCGAACAGATCACTCCTTGCTCATCTTGAAACGGAAGAAGTAGTTCGGATGGTCAATGAGCGCTGCACTTGGCTTCCCCCCTTTGCGGGCGCGGTTCGTTACAATACCCCGCATGAACCCCGACGACCTCGACCGCTTCCTCGCGCAATCGCTCGCCGACCGCAAGCTCTCCGGCGGCGAGAAGGCCGCGCTCACCGACTGGCTCGCCAAGAACGTCACCACCGACCAGCACCGCGGGCTGGTCCGGCACGCCGCGTTCGAGGTCGCGCGTAAAGCTATCGCCGACCCCGCGTCCGCGGAGTTGGTCGAGTGGCTCGAAGACGTGATGAAGGTGCTCGCGCCGCTTCAGAAACAGGAAGCACAGGGGGCTGACGCCCCCCGCTCCGGGGCCGACGAGGTGTTCTTCGCGCCCGGCGAGCGATGCCTTCAGCAGATCGTTCACCGGTTCGGCCAGTGCCGCCGCACCGCCGACGTGTGCGTGTTCACCATCACCGACGACCGCATCACGCGAGCAATGCTCGACGCGCACCGGCGCAAGGTCGCGGTGCGGATCATTTCCGACGACGAGAAGCAGCACGACGCCGGGTCGGACATCCAGAAGCTCCGCGAGGCCGGCATCCCGGTGAAGACCGACGACATGCACGGGTCCGCCGAATCCGGGCTGAACGGCCACATGCACCACAAGTTCGCGATCTTCGACGGCGCGCGGCTCCTCAACGGCAGCTACAACTGGACCCGTGGCGCCGCGGACGTGAACTTCGAGAACGTCGTGGACACCGCCGACGCGAACCTGATCGCCGCGTTCGCCGCCGAGTTCGCGCGACTGTGGGACCGCTTCTGACCGGCGGTTGTGCCTCACACATGTATTCCGGCAGCCCGTTGCGGCGGCGGCCCGCGTGCGGTAACCTGTCCGCTGCGTCGTCCTCACTCGCAGCGGTTACACACGAAGGGGCGCCCACCCGTGAGCAAGTTCCAAGCGATCTTCAGCGGCGTTGTCGCCTACATCCTGCTCGCCCTATACGTGGGGATCGTCGGGTACATGGTGTACATGGTCGCCGCGTATCAGACGAAGGAATTCACTTCCGGCGTCACCTACATCGTGACGATCGTCGGCGGGCTGGTGTCGGCCCTCGTGGTCGGCAAACTCGCCATCACCCCGCCGAAGGATCCGCCGGCACTCTTCACCGCGGCGGCGGCGGCGGGCGGAGGCCCCGATCCGCTCAACGTGTGGCTGACGGTCGCGTTCATGGTGGTATGGCTGCTGGCCGGGCTGGCGGCCCTGGTCGTCGGGGTGCTGCTCTACTCCGATGTCAACATGTTGCTGGCCGGGATCGGCACCAACTGGCTGGGCCTGGCCGTGGCCGCCGGCTACGCCTACTTCGGGGTGAAGCCGTAGCGGCGACCGGCTCCCGGCGCCGGCGGGCCGCGGTTGTAGACCGCGG
>JAYUBA010000967.1:0-4738 GCA_043741075.1 Frigoriglobus sp. | reverse complement strand
ACCTGCACTTCCACGGCACGCCGAGCCGCGCGTACTTCGACCGCGTGCTCGACGAACTCGCCGCCGGACCGGTGCCCGACCTCGTGTGCCTCACCGGCGACTACGTGGACACCGACATGCACCGCGAATGGATTCAGCCGCTCCTCGGCCGGCTTCAGGCGAAGGAAGCGAAGCTCGCCATCCTCGGCAACCACGACGAGCACTACGACCCGGAGCGCGTGCGGGCGGAACTCGCCGCGGCCGGCTACACGGTCTTGAGCAACCGCTGGGAAGAGGTCGCGGTGCGCGGGGTGGCGTGCGTGGCGGTGGGTCACGAGGGGCCGTGGTTCGTCCCTGCTCCGGACCTGACCGGCGCGCCGGCGGGGCCGTTCCGCCTGTGCCTCAGCCACACGCCGGACAACTTCTACTGGGGCCGGGCGAACGGCGTCGGCCTGATGCTGTGCGGGCACGTCCACGGCGGCGGCATCCGCGTGCCGGTGATCGGGCCGATCTTCGTGCCGAGCGTCTACGGCCGCCGGTTCGACCAGGGCGTGTTCGCGGAGGGCGCGACGGCGATGGTGGTGAGCCGCGGGGTGAGCGGGAAGGAGGCGCTGCGCATCCGGTGCAACCCGCAGGCGATCCGCGTCACGCTGACGCGGCCGAAACTGTAGGACAGGCTTCCAGCCTGTCCGGTAGCTGGACAGGCTGGAAGCCTGTCCTACGGAGAGCCGATTCCCGTATCATTCCCGCATGACAGACACCAACCTTTTGAGCGAGTACCTGTCCGCCGCCGTCGGGGCCGCCCGCGTCGGGGCCGCCGAGCTGGAGCGGTGGCGGGGCAAGTTCTCCGTCCGCGAAAAGGGCCGCGCCGACCTCGTCACCGAGGCCGACGTGGCGTCGCAGACGCTCATCAAAGAGATTCTGCTCGGCCGCTTCCCCGATCACGTCTTCATCGGCGAAGAAGAGTCCGTGGGGAAGGCGCCCGGCGACGTGCGCCCGGCCGCCGACGCGCCGCCGGCGTGGGTCGTCGATCCGCTCGACGGCACCGCCAACTACGCCCACGACGTGCCCGCGTACTGCGTGTCCATCGGCCTGTGGCACGCCGGGAAGGCCGTCGTCGGCGTCATCCTCGACCCGCGGCAGGACGAATTGTTCACCGCCGCGAGCGGGCAGGGCGCGTTCCTGAACGGCAGGCCGATTCGCGTGAGCAGTGTGCCCGACGTGGCCGGCGGGATGATTAGCACCGGCTTCCCGGCGAACTACCAGAAGCAGTTGCGGAACCTGGAGGCGTGGCGGAAGCTGACTGAACACGCGCAGTCGCTCCGCCGCAACGGCTCGACGGCGCTGAGCATGGCGTACGTGGCGGCCGGGCGGTTCGACGGGTACTGGGCGTACGACAACTACCCGTGGGACGTGATGGCCGGGGCGGCGCTGATCGCCGAGGCCGGCGGCGTGCTGTGCGCCACCGACGGCACCGCGTTCGACCCGTACCGCCCGGACCTGGTGGCCGGCAACCCGGCGGTCCACGCGGAGCTGATGAAGCTGCTGCTGGCCTAGGCTTTGTAGGACAGGCTTCCAGCCTGTCGTGCTTGGACAGACTGGAAGCCTGTCCTACAAGTGGTTATAATCCTCGCGTCTCGCGCCCGCCCCCGGAGAGACCGGCCCATGGCAACGGCCACACCCACGCCCGACGTCGTCCCCGAAGAGGTGACCGAGACCCGCACGCGCCGCCAGCCGCCGTACGCGGTCATCCTGCACAACGACGACTCCAACTCCATGGACTTCGTCATCCTGGTGCTGCGCAAGGTGTTCGGGTACACGGTCGAGAAGTGCGTGGGACTCATGCTGGAGGCGCACGAGAAGGGGAAGGCGGCGGTGTGGATCGGGGCGATGGAGGTGGCCGAACTGAAGGCCGACCAGATTCACTCGTGCGGCTCGGACCCGTTCGTCAAGAAGGGCGGGCACCCGCTCGGCGTGACCGTGGAACCGGCCGCCTGAACGGAGTGCTGAGTGCTAAGTGCTGAGAGGAAAGTTGAAGGCAAAGCCAACTGCCTTTGTCCTCAACTTTCCTCTCAGCACTTAGCACTCAGCACTACCGACCCCCCGGCGGCGCGTACTTCGCCAGCCACGCGAACACCTCCTTGTGCCAGTGCTCGCTGTTCTTCGGCTTCAGCACCCAGTGGCCCTCGTCCGGGAAGTTCACGAACCGCGACGGCACGCCGTTCCGCTGCAGCGCGGTGAACAGCTCATGCCCCTGCCCGATCGGGCAGCGGAAGTCCAGGTCGTTGTGGATCACCAGCATCGGCGTTTTGGCCTTCGCCATGTTGCCCGCCTTCTTGTGCGGGGAGAACTCGGCGTACTTGCCCGGCTTCTCCCACGGCAGCCCGCCGTGCTCCCACTCGTCGAACCACAACTCGTCCGTCGTGCCCCACATGCTCTCGAAGTTCCACACCGAGCAGTGCGTCACCAGGCACTTGAACCGCTTCGCCGCGTCGCTCACCGCGAACCAGTTCATCATGTACCCGCCGAAGCTGCCGCCGGCCGCCGCGATCCGGTCCTTATCGACGTAGGGCAACTTCTCGACGTAATCGAGACCGGCCATCAGGTCGCGGTAGCACTTCCCGCCCCAGTCGCCGGTGATCTCGTCCATGAACTTGAACCCGAAGCCGGTGCTGCCGCGCGGGTTCGGCATCACCACCACATAGCCCTGCGCGGCCCACGCCTGCGCGTTCCACCTGAAGCTCCACGTATCCTCCCACGCGCCCTGCGGTCCGCCGTGAACGAGGTACGCGACCGGCCACTTCTTCGTCGCGTCGAACCCCGGTGGCTTGAGGATCCACATGTGCATGTTCACCTTGCCCTCGACCGGTATCTCCACCGCCTCTGGGCGGCGCAGGTCGAGTTCGGCGAGCAGCTTCTCGTTGGCCCGGCTCACGTTCACCGGCGTCGGCTTCTCGTCCGCCCACCGGCTAACCTTCACCTCGGCCGGGTGGTGCATCGCGGCCTCGGTGAACGCGACCATGTTGCGCTCGCGCGACGCGGACAGCGCCCCGCACACGCCGGCCGCGTACTCCGCCTTGAACCCGGTGCCCTCCGCCTGAACCATGAAGAGGGGCGCGGTGCCGTCCGCGTCGGCGGTGAACAGGAACGCGCGGTCGTAGCTGCCGTTCCAACAGAACTCGTTGACCGACACGTCGTACTTGGCGGTACTGTTGAACGGCTTGCCCGCGAGCGTGCCGTCCGGTTTGCAGTCGGCCACCAGGATGTCCCACTTGTCCGCCTCGTAGCCGGCCTTCTTCTGCGCGCGCCACGCCAGTTTCTTGCCGTTGGCGGAGAACTTCGGGCCGCCGTCGGCGGCCTTGTTGTCGGCGGTGAGCGTCTCCCATTTCGGCGACGCGTTCGTGATCGACACGCGACAGATGTCGTAGTTGGTGCTCCACGCCTCGTCCTTCTCCGGCACCGCGGTGAACACGAGGTGCTTGCCGTCCGGCGAGAAGGTGAAGTCGTCGCCGCTGCTGAAGGTGGTGCTGGTGGGGTTGGCATCACGATCACCAGGAGTGACATCCCGGATCACGCCCAGGGACGGCTGTCCCTGGGCGGTCTCCAATTTGCCGACGAAGAGGTGCTGTCGCTTGTCGCCGACGTACTCGTCCCAGTGGCGGTAGAACAGCTTGGTGAACGTCTTCGCCTTCACCGGACTCTTCTCGATCGCTTCGTCCTTCTCCTTGTTCAGCTTGTCGCTCGTGGCGAACGGCTTCGCGCTGAACTCCGGGTACACGCTCGACACGAACGCGACGTGCGACCCGTCCGGCGACCAGATGCCGCTGCTCGCGCCGGTTCTGACGTCGGTGAGTTGCTTCGGCTCGCCCGCGGCGCCGACCACCCACAGTTGCATCGAGCCGGAGCGGCTGGACTCGAACAGGACGCGCTCGCCGTCGGGCGCCCAGCGCGGGTTCGAGTCGCGCTTGCCCTTGGGGTCGGTGAGTTGCTTCGGCGCGGCCTTGCCGTCGGTCGGGGCGCGCCACAGCGCGGTGCTGCTCGTGTTCGCGGCCAGATCGACCGTGGTCACTTGGTAGACGACGGTCTTGCCGTCCGGGCTGATCTGCGGTGCGGCGACCCGCTTGAACGCGAACAGGTCGTCCACCTTCATCGGCCGCTTGTCGGGGGGGGCCGCGCCGGCGGGCGAAGCGTGCGCGGCGAAGAGCAGCAGAGCGAGCGCGGAGCAGGGAACGAAGTGCCTTCGCATGAGCGTTGCTCGTGTGTGGGACGCGTAGCCGCGACGCGCAGCGGGGCGTGCGATAGACCCGTTGTACCCGAACCGCGGCGCGCAAAAAAGAACCCGCGGCCACGGGCCGCGGGTTCGGGGTGCGGGCGGGAGCATCTCACCAGTTGCTGCCGAGCACCTCGCCGCCGCTCCAGGAGGCCGCGGCCCGGTACGTGGTCAGGTCGATCGACTCGCGGACGAACCGCACCCCGCCGTCACCCATGGCGAAGTTCGCGCCCTGGATGTGCCGGCTGCAGAACGAGTACACGTTCGGCCAGTCGCCGGGGCTGTTGAAGCCCGGCTGCCCGGCGATCATCGCGTTGTTGAGCGGGATCGAGCAGGTGCCGTTCGCGCCGTTCGCGTAGTACCAGGCGTTGTGGATATTCATCGCCCCGATGTCTTCGCCGATCATCAGTAGACTCGTTGCGCAATAGCGGGCGATTGGCTATTCATAGGTCATGACGAATTACGCGAAGCTGCGCCGGAAGCCGTTGT
>JAYUBA010000966.1:0-4741 GCA_043741075.1 Frigoriglobus sp. | reverse complement strand
CCACCATCGCCAACGCCGCCGTCCGCTCCGCCGTGCCGCTCGCTTCGGTCGCCGTGATCCCCACGATCAAGCCGTTGCGATTCTCGTTCAGGGCATGGTCCATATGCGACAGCTTCGCCTCCTTCCCCATCCCCTTGCGATACAGCTTCGCCTCCGGGTCGGTCTGGCTTTGGTGCGTCTCGTTCGTCCGCTTCTGACCGTGGAAATCGACCTCGGGGTTGCTCGGCTTGAACCCGTTGCCGTCCGCCGGCGGTGCGGGTGACGGCCCGCTGTCAGTCGGTGACGATCCTCGTCCTGCCGCCGCGCCTCGGCCAGTACTTCCCGCAAGACCTCCGGGTCGCGGCCGACCCGCCGGATCTGCCCCACCACCAGATCTTCGATCTGCCCCGCCGGGATCGACTTCGACGGGCAGGTGTGCCAGCCGCGCTTCTGCGCCGAGGAGCAGATGTAGTAGCGGTAGCGCTTGATCCCCCCCGGCCTGCCGGGTCGAGTGCGAGGGGGTCATGGCCGCGCCGCAGGGGACGCACCGGAGAAGACCCTTCAGGAGGGCGCCGAACTTGTTCCGCACGGGGGCACCGCCGGTGCGGCCGTTGCGGACGAGCAGGCCCTGCACCCGCTGCCAGAGGTCCGGCTCGACGATCGCGGGGTGCTCGCCGGGGTCGACTTCGTCCTTGTATCGCACCTTGCCGGCGTAGGCCACGTTCGTAAGCAGCTTGTACGGGCTCGTCCGCGTGAACCCCATCCCGCCCCGCTCGTGCCCCTGGCGGGTGGTCCAGCGCTTGTTGGCCCAGCCCTTCTCGGCGAGGGCCTGCACGGCCGGCATCAGCGACTCCCAGTCGAGGTACATCTGGAAGATGGCCCGCACCCGCTCGGCCTCGGCCGGGTTGACCAGGAGCTTGAAGCCCTGGGGATCGATGTCGTAACCGAGGATCGGGTGGCCCCCGGCCCACTTCCCCTTCCGCCGCGTCGCCGCGATCTTGTCCCGCGTCCGCTCCGATATGATCTCGCGCTCGAATTGGGCGAAGCTCAGCAGGACGTGGAGAACGAGCCGGCCCATCGAGGTGGCGGTGTTGAACTGTTGCGTCACCGAGACGAACGACACCTTGCGGCCGTCGAAGACCTGCATCATCCGGGCGAAGTCGAGCAGGCTGCGGGAGAGCCGGTCGACCTTGTAGACCACCACCGCGTCCACCTTCCCTGCCTCGATGTCGAGCATCAGTCTGCGGAGGGCCGGTCGCTCCATGTTGCCGCCGGTGAAGCCGCCGTCGTCGTAGGCGTCGGGGACGAGGGTCCAGCCCTCGCCGGCCTGGCTGCGGACGAACAGCTCCCCCGACTCGCGCTGGGCGTCGAGGGAGTTGAACTCCTTCTCCAGCCCCTCCTCGGTGCTCTTGCGGGTGTAGACGGCGCAACGGATCACCGGGGCCGGGGGTTTCACATTCGCATTCGAAGCTTTCATGCGTCGCTCCTGGTGAGTCGGAAGAAGTGGAATCCGTTGCAGTGGGAGCCGGTGATCGCTTTGGCAACGGCGGAGAGGGAGGCGTGGACTTCTCCCTCGTACTCGAAGCCGTCGGGTCGCACCTTCACCTGCAGGGTGCGGCCCTTGTACTTCCGCGCGATCACCGTCCCCGGCGGCGGCAGCCGCTCGTCGGCCGCGAAGGGGAGCACCCGCACCGCGGACTCCTCCTCGGGCGCCAGTGGTCTCATCGGGGGCGGGTTGAGCCGCAGGTCGGCGTCGTCGGCCAGTTCCTCGGCTTTAGTTCTCCCGCGTTCGGAGAGGCCCCCTTCGGCTTGAACCTGCAGTCGCCAAGCGATCCGCTTGACCAGCCAGGCCTTGTTGCGGCCGTTGGTCTCTTCGCCGAAGACCCCGCCGTACTTCTGTCGCAGTTGGTCGGTCGTCATCCGCTGCAGGGCGGCGAATGCGCGCTCCCAGTTCATCGCCTTCATGGTCGTTCTCCTCGTCTCGGGGTTCTCGGGGTCCGTCAACCGGCATAGACAGTGAGCGACTTGTCCGCGACAGCTTCAAGGGTGGAAAACGATGCTTCGGCGGGATTTGCGGAGGTGGGTTCGCCGGTCAGGGCGGCGCGGTCGCGGAGTCTCCGCAGGCCTCGGGCGAAGAGGCCGGCGAGTTCGCGGCGGCGTTGGTCGAGGGTGAGTTCGGACGGGGGCGGGTCCGGACGCGGATCGGATCGCATGGGACGACTCCGGAAGGAGTGACCACAGCGACATCCACGGGGTGGCGGGCCGGCTGTCGGACGGGGAAAAACGGGAAAAAAGCCTGTACCTTGTTAATTGGCCGGTCGCGAGAGAAATGACGCAGGAAAATTGGAGAATGAATCGTTGGGCGATCTACGAAATACGCAGTCACGCACTCCAGATCGCATCTTCCTCAATCGCAGGTCATCATTTGTCCCCGTCGGGTCACTTGCAGGTTCACTTCCCAACGGGTAACTTGGCTTTCTGAAATCCAAGCAGCTTCAGGAAGAGTCGGGCTGCAACCGCTTCTCGAGAGCTCCTATGCCGATCACCATCAGCTGCCCGAATCCGGCGTGCGACGCGAGTTCCGTCGTCGGGGATTCCATCGGCGGACGCAGCGTGAAGTGCAAGAAGTGCGGGAAGCCCTTCGTGGCGCAGCCGACCTTCGATGGGCAGAAGCATGATACCAAGAAGAGTCGGCCTTCGGTCGTCGAGAACCCCTTTCCAGAGCTGCCGGCCGAATTCGGTCGCTATCGTGTTCTGCGGATGTTGGGGAAAGGCGGAATGGGGGCGGTCTACCTCACCGAGGATTCCCAACTCGGCCGACAGGTCGCCCTCAAACTGCCCTTTTTTGACCCTAAAGAGTCGCCCGCGCGGATCGAGCGATTCTCCCGCGAAGCCCGCTCCGCCGCAGTCCTTCATCACCCGAATATTTGCACAGTCTTCGATGCGGGCCAAATCGACGGCCGGCCGTTCATCACGATGGCCTACCTTCCGGGGACACCGCTTGAGCAGCAGATCGGTGGCCCCGTCCCGATGGCTCAATCCCGTGCCGCCGAGATCGCCCGCAAGATCGCTTTGGCCCTCGAACACGCCCATATCAAAGGAACCGTGCACCGCGATTTGAAGCCGGCGAACGTGATGGTGATGCCCGACGGCGAGCCGGTGGTGATGGACTTCGGCTTGGCAAAACTAATGGCGAAACCCGATCCGAACGAAGCGAAGCTGACTCGCGATGGCGGCATTATCGGCACGCCGAGTTACATGTCGCCGGAGCAGGTCCGGGGTGACGCGCGGACCATTGGCGCTCCCACGGATATTTATTCGCTCGGGGTGCTGCTGTTCGAGATGGTCGCGGGGACAACCCCGTATTCGGGCCCGATCGGGGCGGTGCTCGGTCAGATCCTTTCGGCCCCAGTACCGCAACTGAGCGAGTTCCGTGAGGACGCGGATCCACGGCTCGACGCCATATGTCAGAAAGCGATGGCGAAGGAGCCACACGCTCGCTACCGGAACATGGCGGAATTCTCCGAGGCGCTCGGTCAGTACTTGGCCCCGGCTACCTCGAGTCCAGCGCGCTCGGCGATCATGGCTGCGCCGATTCCGATGCCCGAGATGGTGAACGTATCGCTAGTCGAGGAAGATGAGGCCGAGGAGGAAGCCACGCCGGAACCGGACAAGTATTCCCCTAGCCGCAAAGCGGCGGCGAAGGGGCGCCGCTGGAACCCGGCCGTTTTCGCCGGCATCGCCGCGGGCCTCTTGGGCCTCGGCCTGCTGGCCCTCTGGGCCGGGGGCGCGTTCAAGGTGAAGACCAAGGAAGGGACCATCGAACTGACCGAACTGGCCGAGGACTCGGAAGTGTTCGTGGACGGCGAGAAGGTGACGGTCGCGTGGGACAAGGGCCGGCAAACCGCAGAGATCCGGGTGAAGACGGGCACGCACAAGGTGGAGGTGAGGAAGGGCGGCTTCACCGCCTTCGGCGAGGAAGTGAGCTTGGACGACAAGGGGAAGAAGGTGCTGGTGGCGAGGTTGACGAAGGCACCGCCTGCGGTGCTGGAGAAGCCCGGAGCCGTCGCCGATCCGGATCGCATGGCGGCGAAGTACATACTGTCCATCGGAGGCATCGTTCGAATCGACGGAAGCGACAATTGGATCGGAGACCCGGCAAGGCTGCCGGTTGAGCCGTTCCGACTGACATGGGTTGCCGCCAACGAAAACCAAGAATTGACGGATGAGGGGATCGCGAATCTAAAGGGATGCTCACACCTGATTGCGATCCAGTTCCCAGGATGCAAAAAAATCACCGACACGGGAATGGCCCATCTCGCTCAGTGCGAAGAAGTCGTTGAATTGCATCTCGATGATACCGCAATCACCGACGCCGGTCTGCTCAATTTCAAAGATCGAAAATCACTGCGGACGGTACTCCTCGCACGGACGGGCGTAACCGATGTCGGTATGCGACAGTTCAAAGATTGTTCCGCCGTCCGGTGGCTAGATTTGTCGGGCACACGAGTCGATGACGAGGGGCTGGCCAATTTTCAGAATTGCAAGAAACTCGAGGCTCTTCGAGTCCACGACACAAAAACGAGTGACATCGGTCTAGCCTATTTTCACGACTGCCAAAACCTCATGGGACTCGAACAGAAGAATTCCAAAATCACCGATGCTGGAAGAGCGAAGTTCCTCAAAGCGAGACCGAACTGCCGCGTGGACTGGAATCCGCTGCTGGCAGCAGTCGAACAGCCGAACCCGCCGGCGGAGGCCG
>JAYUBA010000965.1:0-4761 GCA_043741075.1 Frigoriglobus sp. | reverse complement strand
TTCCCTCCTTCGATTCGCAGTACAGTTCCAGCGTGCCGATCTCGGTACACTTCGCCGCGAGCGTGACCGGCACGCGCTTCGCGCCGGCCCGCTTCCCGCCGCGCAGGATCGTGTGCAGCGGCGGCAACCGCATCAGCGACTCTTCTGGAAGGCGCAGCACCTGACCGGGCTTGTCGTCGCCGCGCACCGTGGACGTGTACAGCGGGAACAGCACCGGTTCGCCGAGTGCCAGTTCCAGCACCGGCTCGGTCATCTTCACCTCGTCGCCCTCTTGCATCCGCCGCGGTACGACGCACAGCACCGGGACGCTGTGCGCATGAACCCCACGGCCGGGCGTGTCGGTTTCCACCGCGACGTAGTAGGAACGCGGAATGCCGCCGCCGATGCGCCGCCCGCCGCTGTGCTTCAGCCACGCGAAGTACGCCGCCCCCCACGCCACCGCCAGGTCGAGCGACGGGCTGGTGAGTACGAGCGGGTTCCAGGCCTTGCCCTTCTGGTCGAACCAGGGGCGCATCACGTCGATGACGCGCTGCCGCAGGACATCAGGTTGGAACACGCCGCCATTAAACAGAATGGCGTCCACCACCTCGGGCGAAAGCCCATCGACGGCCGTCGATGGGCTTGGCAAGTGCTGTTTCAAGAAGGCCGCCAGGTGCTTGCTGACAGCAGGATCGGAGACGTAAGGCAGGCCCATCTCCTGAAGGCCAGGGCGCGCGCCTTTGACAGCTTCGGCGTCGTAGGTGGCGAGAGGGAAGAAGCCGTCGAAGAGCGAGGTCGCCACGTCTTGCGGCGTGATGTTCACCGACACCGTGCCGCCGACCACGGAGCGCCCGCGGCCCATCACCGTGACCGGGTAACTCGGAGGCGGGGGCGCGGCGAGCAGCGCCTCCTTCGCCCCGCGGCACGCCTGCACGAGCGAGGCGAACTGCGCCGCGTCGAGCCGCCCGCCGGGCAGCTTGGCTTCGACCGCTTTGGCGAGCGCGAGGTCCATGTTGTCGCCGCCGAGCAACAGGTGATCGCCGACCGCGTCGCGGATGAAGGTGAGTTCGCCCTTCTCCTCGCCGGCCCGGATCAGGCTGAAGTCGGACGTGCCGCCGCCGACATCGACCACGAGACACCGCATACCGGGTTTCAGCATCCCGGCCTCCTGCGGCGAGTGCGTGCCGAGCCACGCGTAGAACGCGGCCTGCGGTTCTTCGAGCAGTGTGACGTTCTTCAACCCCGCTTGCTTCGCGGCGTCGGCGGTGAGGTTCCGCGCCACGTCGTCGAACGACGCCGGCACCGTGACCACCACCGTCTGTTCCTCCAAGTGGTCCGCGGGCTTGCGGTTCGGCGCGGCGTTCCACGCCTCGACGATGTGCTTGAGGTAGCGCGCGCTCACTTCTAAGGGGGAGAGTCGGGGCACGTCCGGCGGTCCGGCCCACGGCAGCAGTGGGGCGGTGCGATCGACGCCGGGGTGACACAGCCACGACTTCGCGCTGGACACCTGCCGCCCCGGCACCTTCGCCCCGTGGTTGCGGGCGAACAGCCCGGCCGTGTCCGGCGGGTTCTTCTTCCAGGGAAGGTCGGTCGCGCCGGGCGACAGGTCGTGCGGGCCGGGGATGTACAGGAACGATGGGAGCAGGTCGAGTTCCTGCACCTGCCCGGCCGCGACCACCTGCGGCACCTTGAACGTGTGCAACCGCGGCCCGCCGGCCGCTTTGCCGGCCGTGTCCACGTAGGCGACCGCGATGTTCGTGGTGCCGAGATCGATTCCGACGAGGTAGCGGGGCATGGTACATTACCCAGGGCGTTGCCCTGGGCTGGGGTTGTGTCAGCCCTTCGGGCTGGTGACATCATGCACCCCGACGGGGTGCGACAATCTCAGCCCAGGGCAACGCCCTGGGTGCGGGGAGGTTCCGCGTGGTTGTTCTAGGACTCGACATCGGCGGGGCGAACCTGAAGGCCGCAACGGCGGATAAACGCGCCGTGTCGGTGCCGTTCCCGCTGTGGAAGCAACCGGACAGGCTGCCGGCCGCTCTCGCCGAACTGGTGGCGAAGTTCCCGGGCGCGGACGAACTCGCGGTCACCATGACCGGCGAGTTGTGCGACTGCTTCGAGACGAAGCGCGAGGGCGTGAGCGCGATCGTCGCGGCGGTGCGGTTCGCGAGCGGCGGTCGCCCGATTCGCGTCTGGAGCACCGACGGCGTGTTCCTGAACTCGGAGGAGGCGAAGCAGAACCACATGAAGGTGGCCGCGGCGAACTGGCACGCGCTCGCGACCTTCGCGGGGCGGTATGTGCCGGGCGGCTGAGCGGTGCTAGTCGATATTGGCAGCACGACGACGGACGTTATTCCGATTCTCGGCGGGAAGCCGGTGCCGGAAGGGAAGACCGATTACGACCGCCTTTTCACCAACGAGCTGTTGTATACAGGCGTTAGACGAACCCCGCTTTGTGCCGTCACGAACTGGATGACCGCCGCGGAACTGTTCGCTACGACGCTCGACGCCTACTTGCTTCTCGAACTGATCCCCGAAGACCAGGACGACTGCGACACGGCCGACGGCCGCCCGGCGACAATAGCGCGGGCGTACGCGCGCCTGGCCCGCATGTATTGCGGCGACGTGGAAACGATCCCAGCCGAGATTATGGAAGCGCTCGCGGAGGATGTCCGAAATCAACAGCAGGTGCAAATCCGGCACTGCATCAAGCAGGTTGCCAAGCGCCTTCAACTTCTGGAAAAGGGGGTCGGCATCCGACTCATCGTGTCGGGGGCCGGTGAGTTCCTCGCCCGACAGGTCGTGACCGCGTTCCCCGACATCTCCGGCGACCGATTGATATCGCTCAACGACGAACTCGGCCCGGCGGTCTCCGCGTGCGCGCCGGCTTACGCGGTCGCGGTGCTGGGCACGGAGCGCCGCCCATGATCGTCGTGAAGGTCGGCGGGAGCCTGTTCGACCACCCGGCGCTCGGGCCGGCGCTGCGGGCGTTCGTCGCATCGCTGGCTCCGGCCGACGTGCTGCTCGTCCCCGGCGGCGGGCCGGTCGCCGACGCCGTGCGGCAACTCGACCGCGTACACGCGCTGGGCGAAGAAGCGGCACACTGGCTGGCGCTGCGGGCGCTGGGTGTAACGGCGGCGTTTCTGGAGGGGATCGTAAGACCCACCCCCCAGCCCCCTCCCTGCAGGGAGGGGGAGCCGGACCTTCGGCACTCAGTCGCGTCCGGAGTGACGGAGGATTCTGTTCGCGCGTTCACCCCCTCCCTTCAGGGAGGGGGCTGGGGGGGGGGGCTTCTCGATTGCTTCACCTTCGCCCAGGAAGACGAAGCCCGCCCCGGCTCACTCCCCCACACCTGGAGCGTCACCACCGATTCCATCGCGGCCCGCGCCGCGGTCGTGTTCCGAGCCGAACGCCTCGTCCTGCTCAAATCCGTCGATGTGCCGCCCGGCACGCCGTGGGAAACCGCCGCCGCGAACGGCTGGGTGGACGCCCACTTCCCCCGCGTCGCCGCGACCCTCGCCTGCCCCGTTACGGTGGTGAACTTCCGCTCGCGCCTCACCTGAAGGCGTGTCCTATGCTTGGGGCGGAACACCTTCGTCCGGGGACTCGCGCGCCATGCGGTTCATCATCGCCAACGAGTTCTACCAGCAGATGATCGCGACCCCGGACCACACCCCGGATTGCTTCGTCCGGCCGGGCGAGTACCTGCACCACATGTACATCGACGGCGTGAAGTACACCGTCGCCCCGGCGATGCTCGACTGCCTCGCGCAGGCCGAGGCGAAGAGCGACCAGGAGGCCGTCGCCCACCTCAAACTGCACAAGCTGCACTACGACGCCCTCCGCGCCGACGCCGAGCGGGCCGGCAACCTGACCGACGACGTGACGCTCCTCGGCGACGCCCCGCCCACCGACGAGGAGGGGATGCCGACCGCCGGCAACGCGTACCTCCCGCGGGTGCCGAACCGGTGGGAAGACCTGGGCCTCGAACTGCCGTTCCTCTTCGACCTGGCGATGCGGACCATCTACACCCGCGGGCACATCACCGGCGGCGAACTCGCCAACGCGATGGCGGTCCCGTTCGCGGCCGTTGGCCCCGTCTTCCAGGCGATGCGCAAGCAGTCGCTCATCGACATCGTGGCCCAGAAGGGGAACAGCGGTGACGCCAGCCTGGTGTACGCGATCAAGCCCCCCAAGGGCGAGGACGCGCTCCGCGACGCGCTCGACAAGACCAGCTACGTCGGCCCGGCCCCGGTCCCGTTCGCCGACTACGTCGAGTCGGTCATGGCCCAGACGGTCAAGCGGTTGGTGGTGACGCGGCGCAGCATCCGCCGCGCGTTCGAGGACCTCATCATCACCGACGCGTCGTTCAACGAGATCGGCCCGGCGATCAACTCGGCGCAGTCCATCTTCTTCTTCGGCTACCCCGGCAACGGGAAGACGAGCGTGGCCGAGCGCATCACCCGGCTCATGGGCGATTCGATCTACGTGCCGCACGCGGTGGAGGCGAACGGCCAGATCATCAAGGTGTACGACCCGATCCAGCACACCGCGATCCACGAGCACGACGACCAACCGGTGACCGAGACGGTGCTCAAGCGCGGCCCGCAGTTCGACCAGCGGTTCATCAAGGTGAAGCGCCCGACCATCGTGGTGGGCGGCGAGCTGACGCTCCCGATGCTCGACCTGAAGTACAACGCGGTGGGCAAGTTCTACGAGGCCCCGCTCCAGATGAAGGCCAACGGCGGCATCTTCATGATCGACGACTTCGGCCGGCAGCAG
>JAYUBA010000964.1:0-4763 GCA_043741075.1 Frigoriglobus sp. | reverse complement strand
CTTCAGCGAGCGGTCGAGCGTGCCCGCGCCGCCGACTTCGATCACCACGTCCACGCCGGTGCCACCGGTCTGCTGGCGCGCCCACTTGTCCCAGTCCGGGTTCGTCTTGTAGTTCGTGCCGGCGTCGGCACCGAGAGCGAGCGCCCGCGACAGCTTTTCGTCGCTGCTCGACGTGATGAGCGCCCGCGCGCCGAGCGCCTTCGCCAGTTGAAGCGCAAAGATCGACACGCCGCCGGTGCCCTGGAGGAGAACCGTCGTGCCCGGACCCGCGCCCGCGGCGGTCAGCGCGTTCCACGCGGTCACCGCGGCGCACGGGAGCGTCGCGGCTTCCTCGAAGGTGAGGTGATCCGGCACGCGAACCACACCGCCCTCTTCAAGCACGATGAGTTCGGCGAAGACGCCGTCGCGGTCGCTGCCGGGGGCCGATTTCGCCGCCGCATCGGTGATCGGTCCGCCGTCCCAGTGCGGCATGAAGCACCCGGCCACGCGGTCGCCCGGCTCCCACCGCGTCACGCCCGCGCCTACCGCCGCAACTTCGCCGGCGGCGTCCGAGCCGAGGACGCGCGGGAACGCAAGCTTCGGGTTGTACTGCCCCTTCGCGAGGAGCAGGTCGCGGTAGTTGAGCGACGCGGCCCGCACGCGGACGAGCACCTGCCCCGGACCCGGCGCGGGGTCGGGGCGATCGACGACGGCGAGGTTCTCCAGCCCGAACGCGGTGTGGATCACGAGTGCCTTCACGTCGGCCTCCGGTGAGTGGTGGTATTACAATAGGGCGGCATTCCCCGAAATCGCGGTTCTGCCGCCGGCCGTGCGTGTGGTACACTCTTTCCACGCGGTGATTCGCCCGCTCACATCGGATTACCGGCTGATGGATTCGTCCGACTCGCTGAAGATCGACGAGCACCTGGCCCGGTTCCTGGCCGCGTACGATCAGGGGATCGACGGCGGCGGGGACGCGGGCGCGGTCACGATGCACGTCGGGCTGCCGGCCGATTCCGCGCCGCCCGCGGACGAGCGCCGGGTAACGCCGCTGCACCCCGACGCGCCGAACGAAGGCTCGCGCGGCGAGGTGCTGCCGGACCCGGACCGCACCGGCCCGTTGCGCCCGTCGCAGTCCGGACTCGCCCCCGCGCCGCTGCCCCCCGGCGGGTCGCACCGCATCGGCCGGTTCGAGCTGCGCCGCCAACTCGGCAAGGGCGGGTGCGGCATCGTCTTCCTCGCCTACGACCCGAAACTCGAGCGCGAAGTGGCGCTCAAGATTCCGCGCCCGGAGATGCTGCTGAACCCGGACGCGAAGCGGCGTCTGATCCGCGAGGCGCAGGCCGCGGCCGAGTTCGACCACCCGAACCTCGTACCGGTGTACGAGACGGGCGAGATCGGGCCGGTGTGCTTCATCGCCACCGCGTTCTGTCCCGGCCCGACGCTCGCCGACTGGCTCGACCGGCAGGTGTTCCCGGTCCCGGTGCGGCAGGCGGCGCGGCTCGTCGCCACCGTGGCCGAAGCCGTTCAGCACGCCCACGACCGCGGTGTCCTGCACCGCGACCTGAAGCCGAACAACGTCATCCTTCAGGAGTTGAAGCTCGCGGAGGGCGACGAGCCGCCGCCCGGTAGCGTCCTGCTCCGCGGCGAACACCTCCTCCCGCGACTGGTCGATTTCGGGCTGGCGAAACTGGCCGAGCGCGGCGGCCCGTCGGAGACCGGCACGCGGCAGATTCTCGGCACGCCGAAGTACATGGCGCCGGAACAGGCGCAGGCGCGGCGCGAGGACATCGGCCCGCCGGCCGACGTGTACGCGCTCGGCGTCATCCTCTACGAGATGATTACCGGCCGTGCCCCCTACGAGGGCGCGTCCGACGTGGAGGTGCTGCGGCAGTCGGTGGAGGGGAAGCCGACGACGCCGCGGGCGCTGCGGCCGGACGTGCCGCGCGACCTGGAGGCGATCTGCCAGAAGGCGATGGCCCGCACCACCACCGAACGGTACCGCACCGCGATCGACCTCGCGGACGACCTGCGACGGTTCCTCGACGGCCGCCCGACCGTCGCGCGCCCGCTCGCGTTCTCCGGCCGCGCGGTCCGCTGGCTGCGCCGCAACGACCAGATCGTCGCCATCGCGGTCCTCGCCGTCATCGTCCTCTTCGTCACCGCCCTGGCGACCTGGAACTCGCACCTGTCGCGGCAACTCCGCAGGGACCACGACAGCGTTTTGAACCAGCAGGCCAACCGGAACCGGGCCGAGCAGGAGCGGGAGTACTCGCGGCACATGCGGGACGCGTTCCTCGCGTGGCGCGGCGGGAACGGCACGGCCGCCGGGGCGTCGCTGGACGCGGCCCGGCGCGCGGCCGTCGCGCTCATGGAGCCGCCCGACTTCGCCCACGACTACCTCGCGCGCCTGATGAAGCACGACCGGCTGATGATCGTGTGCCCGGCCGGGCCGGTGACCGCGCTCGCGGTGTCGCCCGACGGCACCCGCCTCGCGAGCGGCCACGCCGACGGCACCCTGGCCGTGTGGGACCGCGCCACCGGCAACCCGCTCGGCACGATTCAGGCGCACGCGGCGGACATCACGCACGTCGCCTTCGCGCTCGGCGGTACGCTACTCGTCACCTGTGGGAAGGCCCGCGACAACACTTCGGAGATGCTCGGCTGGAGCGTGGCGAAGGGCGGCGCGGTCGGGCCGGCCGCGGGCGACCTGCGCGCGCTCGGCAAGGACGTGTACTGTCTCGCCGTCTCGCCGGACGGGAAGACCGTGTACGCCGGCGGTCACAGCGGCCTGCTCGCGAAGGTCGATCTCGCCGATCGGCGGAAGAACCTTCCGCGCCGCGCCGGGGACGGGATGAGCGCCGTGACGGCGGTCGCGGTGTCGAAGGACGGGACCGAGGTCGTCACCGCGGAGGGTGGAACGGTTCGGTGCTGGACGAGCGACCTGAAGGAAGTCAGCAGCTTGCGCGACACCGGGTTCCGCGGCGACATTCGCGCCCTCGCCTTCCGCGGCGAAGGACTGCCCGCGGTCGGATTCAGCGACGGCGTGTACTTCGCCGTTCGGGGCAGCTTCCCATTGATGGTCCCGACTCGTCATCGCCTTCACTGGATGGTAACGACCGCGGACGGCGGGTACGTGCTGAACGGCCCCGCCGGTCAGGTGTGGTTCAGGACAGGCGCGCTCGCCACCGGCGACACCGGGGATGTTCGCGCGGGCACCTTCTCGCCCGACGGGACGACGCTCTTCACGGGCAGTCAGGACGGTGTGATCCGTTCGTGGGACATGACCCGCGATGTCCGCGATCACGGAGTTGCGAACACCGGCCGGGTCGCGGCGGTGGGGGTCGCCTACGACGGCACCCGGGTCGTCTACGCCGGCCCACACCACCTCATGCGACACGAGCCGGCCGGGGACACGCGCAGAGTGGACGGCGGACCGCGACCGCTCGCCGTGGCGCGCCTCCTGGAAGACGGCACTACCCGCGGCGTCGCGCTCGACGGCCGCGCCGCGGTCGTGTGCGACCTGTCCGGCAACACGAGTACCGAAAAATTGCGGGCCGCAATGCCGGACGGGCGCACCGCGACCGCCGCGGCGCTCACCCCCGACGGCGCACGTCTCGCGGTCGGGGACGACGCGGGCCGCGTGACCGTGTGGTCGGTGGGAGAACGGGAGGCAGTGGGGACGATCGACACCGGCCTGCGCCGCCCGGTGCGGGGCGTCGTACTTTCCCACGACGGTCGCTACCTCGCCGCGCCGACCGCGACCGGCATCGGCGTGTGGGGGATCGGCATGGCGGAACCGCTCGCCGCAATCCCGGCCGACGACCAGACCGTGTTCCGCCTCTTGCCCGGCGACCGCATCGCGACGGCCGGCCGAGACGGGGTGGTGCGGGTGTGGAACCTCGCCGGGAAGGACGAGGGCGCGCTGTTCGGACACGTCGGCCGCGTGACCGGGCTGGGCGTGTCGCCGGACGGGCGCACGCTCGTCAGCGGCGGGGCGACCGGAGAAGTGAAGTTCTGGGACCTGCGCACCGGCCAGGAGTTGCTCGGCATCCGCCGGCACTCGACGCCGGTAACCGTGATCGAGTTCGCCGCCGGGGGGAAGGTGCTCGTCACCGGCGGCGACGGCCAGCTCGCGGTGTGGGACGCACGCTCAGAGTCGTTGGGCTTGCTCTCGTAGGGTGGGACGGCGCTTTGCGCCGTCCCACCGCGTCGCTGTACTCGTGGCACCGGTCTCCAGACCGGTGGGCGACGAGCGCCGATTCGCCTTCGTGGGCGGGGTGGCGTCGCCGACATCCGCTGCACACTCCGGCACCGCGCACCCGCACCACTCACAGAACTCCGGCTCGACCGATGTGCCGGCGGCGGAGATGGCTGCGCATCCGGTTCCCCAACCGCACCTTCGTTGTCGTGGGCGATGGCGGTTACGGGTCGCACGAGATCAGACGCCCGCGTCAACCTCTTGGTCCGACGCTCCGACCCGGATCGAAAGCGTCGTCCGCCAAAGGTCGAGTCGCTACGAGTGTTCGCGTTCCGTCCCGTTTGGCCCACTCTCCCCGCCACGCGCTGTCGAGTTTCGACAGGAATTCCGTCGCAACCCATTTCTGCACATCAACTTGTGACGGCGAATTAAATAAGTAGATTTCGTGAACATTTCGTGTAGGATCGTGGTATAGGACTATAGTGCCTGTTCGACGGCGGAATCGGCGGGTGAATGCTCATCGACGGGGCTTTGGATATAAACCCCTGATTTCGGACGAAACAGGGCCGAAAAGCCTTTGAAT
>JAYUBA010000963.1:0-14759 GCA_043741075.1 Frigoriglobus sp. | reverse complement strand
TGTTCCACCCCTTCAACCTCATCCTTCCCACCCCAAACCCGAACGACGCAGCACACGTCGTATTCGGGCGGAAGCCAGCGGAGCCTTCGGAGCGTTGGTAAGTGGGGCAAGATCAGAGGGTTCCCGTTACACTCAGGAAGGACATTCGCTGGGTACGACAGGCCCGAGTGGTAATTTGTCTTGACGTAGATGTCGGCAGCAGCGGCAAGATCCGGCAAGGCGAGGGCCCCGCTGTCCTGAGCGTCGATCACGAGGCGGGCGACGCGACCACCGTCGAAAGCGAACTCGTACTGACCGACGAGCGGATGAAAAACACCGGAGCGGGGCAGGGCTCGTCCGCCAATCAGTTTGGCCGCTGTATCGAAGCCGCTCAGACACCTGGGCCCGAGTACTTGGGCCAGCCGATAAGAGGAGCGAACCCAACGGAGCGTGCGCAGGATAGTCGGCCACCGCTGGAGGTGCCGCAGCGACCAACTGGCCCCGAGTTCTCGGACGGCTTGTGAGAGGCCCGCGCCGTAGTAGGCTTGGTAGCGGTCGTGGGAGTAGTCGTAGGCAGCCGACCAAGTGACCGCACCGCGCAACACGGAGTGATCGGTCAGGGGTCGGACGAACATGATGCTCTCTCAGGATAGTGAATGTGGCCCAGCGAGCGGTCTCACCCGGTCTGCACCTTGGTGCGTATCAACACTGAACGACAGTGTCTTCACGACACGAGCCGGGTTGCCGGCCACAATGGTATCTGGCGGGATGTCCTTCGTGACCACCGAGCGGGCCGCGACGATCGCGCGGTTGCCGATCGTCACGCCCTTCAGGATGAGGGCGCCGCTCCCGATCCACACGTCGTCGCCGATGACCACCGGGGCAATCGACTCGGGCGGGGTCGGCTCGCCCGCTCGGCGGCGGACCGCATCGACCGGGTGCCCGTCCATGTCGAACACTTGAACCCCACCCGCGAGCAAACAGTGCCGCCCAATTCGGACCGACCGGCCGACGTTGAACCCGCAGTCGTGACCGACGAACGTGCCGTCGCCGATCACCAACTCGGGAAGGCCGGCAGGGCCGGCGCGGCCGAACGCGAACGACGGCTTCCCCGACAGACGAACACCTTCGCCGACCACGATCCGGCCGGCCCCAACAATGTAGGGCAGTTCCTCCATCTGGAACCGCGCCCCGACCGACTCGCACTGGCTGCGGAACAGCGGTTCGTACCAGAAGAACCGGCGTGCCCAGATCCACGTTTCACGCGCGAGGACGTGAAAGCGGTAGCAGAACCGGAAGGGCGGGCGCGTGAGTCCGTTGACCGGGAGGTGGAACGAGAGGACCGCCTTCGCGGCACTCTTCATCCGACCCCAGAACGGCCCGTCGCCGCGGCGCAGTTTCGCGACCCAACTCATGACACGCTCGCCGGCTTCCCGCCGGGCTTCAGGAGAGCGGCCAGCAACCGGACCCGCCCGAACGGGTATCGGACGCACTCCCGGTTGTACGGAAGCGGGTAACCCAGGAGCGACAGCGCCAGGTGCCCGAGCGCGGCGCGACGGTTCCCGGCTTGGGCGTGCATGTAGCCGCACGAATAGCGGAAGTGGCCCCAGGCTCTTCGGCGCAACACCGGGTTGCCGCGGAACACGCCCGCGGCGTCCAGTTTCCGGAGGATGATTCGCATCCCGGCTTCCATGCGGCTCGCGTTCTTGCTCAGGCTTCCCGGCGTCGCGGTACGATAGCCGGTCAGCGCTACCAGGAGGTTTGCGACTCCCGCGCGTTGAGCCACCCGCAACCACAGGTCGTAATCTTCCGTCCCGAATTGGTCGGTGTCGAACTCGCCCACCGAACGCAGAACGTCACGCCGCGCGATCACCGTTGAGGTGGTAAACGCATTCCGGATGATCAGTTCCTTCAGCGGCACTCGCGCGACGCGGGCCTCGTTTATCGTATCGAGTGCGGGGTGTCTCAGCGCGGGCCAGTCGTAGACCCGCGTGCCGAGCATTCCGAGTTCGGGGTTCGCGGCGAGGACCGGTAGTTGGAGTTCAAGCTTCCGTGGGTGCCACACGTCGTCCGCGTCCAGGAAGGCGATCAGGTCGCCAGCAGCTTCGGCGACGCCTCGGTTGCGAGCGGTCGCGACACCGCCATTGTCTTTTCGGATCACGCGCACGGGCGGGCCGAACCGGGCGAGCCGTTGGGCGGTGTCGTCCGTCGAGCCGTCGTCCACGACGAGTACTTCGTCGGCCGCTCGCGTCTGGGCGAGGACGGACTCGGCCGCCTCGACCACGAGCGGGCCGCTGTTGTACGTCGGGATGACGACACTTACACGCATTGCGGGTTCACACCGTGGCGGGAACCGGGGAACGCCCCAGCACTCGTCGATAGTAGTCTAGTATCTGATTCACCACCGCGTCCCGCGAGAAGTTCGCGAGGCAGTGCTCGCGCGCGGCCCGTCCGAGGGTCTGGCGCCGGTCGGGGTCGGTGAGCAGCGTCGCGAGGGCGGTACTCAGTTCGCCGGGGGCCGCCATATCGACCCGCACCCCACCGGGGCCGGTCATCCATTCGAGGATCGGGTGAGCGTTCACCACGCACGGCAGCCCGGACGCGGTCGCTTCGATCAGCGCGATCGGCATCATCTCGAAGAGGCTGCACAGTGCGAACACGTCGGCCGTGCGGTACAGCTCCGGCATCCGTTCGCGTGGAAAACGGACCAGGAACCGCACGCGGTCGCCGAGCAGTCGCGCACCTTCGGCGATCAGTTCGTCCGTTTCTGACTCCCATCCGCCGGCGACGACGAGCCACACGGGTAGGTCCGGGGCTTGCTGCCGCAGTTTGGCGAACTCCGCGAGCAGGTGGTGGATTCGCTTGTGGTTGCGCTTGATCGCGGCGGCGGTCAGCACGATCAAGGCGTTCGCGGGGATGTTGAGTTCGCTTCGGATCGCGTCGGAACGACCGGGTGAGAACCGCTCGGTGTCGATGAAGTTGGGGATCGCGGTCCAGGTCGGCTTCCAGACCCCGCCCGCTCGGATCTGTTCGAGGTGCCAGGGTGCGAGGTGCTGGAGGTACTGAATTCGCTTGAGGAAAGCTGGCGGCTCTTCGGTGCCGTGGGCCAGGATGGTGCGCGTGCGGATCAGACCCATTCGCCTGGCGCGCTGGGCGATGATCGCGACCTGCGGATCCTGAACGTGCAGGACATCGACGCGCTCGCGGCGCAGGAGTCGGACGAGGTTGAGGGCGAAGGTGGTTTGTTCGACGCCATAGCCGGAGCCGAGCCCGACGCGCCACGACAGCCGCCGAGGCAGGTAGCGGAGGAGCCGGAGCGTCGCGGGAGCTTCGCGGCACAGGCACGAAACCACGCGCTCGTACGGGCGGTTCGCGGTGCCGGCCCCCTTGCACAGGATCACGTCCTCTCCGCGCGCGGAGAGCGCCGCCGCGAGATCGTCGGCCCACGCCTCGATCCCGCGCGCCACATGACCCAGCCCGGAAGAAGCAACCGCGACGCGCACGAGTCCCTCATATCACGCTGCTGTTAGAACGCTTGGTGGAACTTCGACTGACTATCGCGGTCGTCGTCCTTGAGTTTTCGCAGGACGACGCAGCGACCGCGGATCCCCATTTCGTAGCTCGGAGCGACGAAGTCTTCCCGCAGTTTCGCTCGGAACTTCGGCACGGTTCGGGCAGCCTTGCGGAGCAATCGGTTAGCCATTCCCGGAGTGTACCTCGGCGGTTCGATCACCACCTCCGGAAACGCGACCTCGTAATGTCGGTTTGAGAGGGCATATCGGATGACCTGTGTGACCGCTGGCCAATCCGAGTCGTCGAAGGCGATCAGGCCACCGACTGTGAGCAAGCGGTCGATACAGAGGAAGTCGGTCAAGACGTAATCGAACAAGTGACTTCCATCGACAAAAACAAACTCCACGCGAACTCCGGCCCGCTCCAAATCCGGTAGCGCCTGGTGTGAGGGCAGTTCGACCAAATCCACGAGATTGGACAAACCGGCCGCACTAACCAGGGCCATCCCAGCCCCTTGCCAATCGGTGTTTTGAAACGGGTCGATCGCGGTGTGGCGACCGGTCCCGTTGTCTCGGAGAGCTTGAGCGATGAAGACGGCCGACAGCCCGTTTGCCAATCCGACTTCAATTGTCCGTTGAGGACGAACGTGCCGAACGATTGAGTAGAGAAAGTCCCCTTCTTCGCGCGGGATGTACACACCCATCGGGATCTTTTGCCCGCTGGCAGTGGGAATTTGACGTGTAGAAAATGCCTCCTCGATTGCCGGGGACGGGCATTGCAGTATCGAGAGTAGCGATGCGGTATTCGTCATGTTGTGATGCTCGTTGGCCGCGAGATTATCGGGGCAGTAGACGGCGATAAACCTCGATCGTCTTCTGCACCATGTCGCGCTCTTGGAAGTCGCGGATCACGCGGTCGCGGCCGGCAACACCCATGCGGGTGCGTAACGCGGCGTCCTTCAGGAGTACCCGCAGGCTCTCGGCGAGGCGGGCCGGGTCGCGTGCGGGGATCACGAAGCCGGTTTCGCCCGGAACGATCACTTCCGGGATTCCGCCGACCGCGGCACCGACCGCCGGGAGTTCGGTCGCCATCGCTTCAAGCAGAGCGTAGCCCAGAGCTTCGCACAGCGACGGCATTGCAAACACGTCGAGTGCGTCGAGTACCAGTTGCACGTCGGACTGGAACCCGAGGAACCGCACGACGCCGGTGAGGTCGAGTTGAGCGGCCTGCTGTTCCAGTGACTCTCGGAGTGTGCCGGCGCCCGCGATGGCCACGGTCAGGTTCGGGAACTCCGTGTGGAGACGGGCCGCGGCATCGAGCAGGTACGTGAAGCCCTTCGCCTCTTCGAGTCGGCCGAGTCCGCCGACGATGAGCATGTCTATCGGGAGGCCGAGAGCGGCGCGGGCAGCTTCGCGACTCTGACGCCGGCGGAACTTCTCCGGGTCGATTCCGTTGTGGATGGTGATTACGCGGTTGGCCGGAACGTGCGACCGGCGGACCCAGTCCCGTTTCGTGGCGTGGCTGACCGCGATCGCCGTGTCCAGACACCGGTTGCTGACCACTTCGAGCATCCGGTGGCTCGGCCCGCTGCGTTCGCGGTGCAGGTCGTAGGTGGAATCGACGTGGAACGTCCCGACCACGTGGCGGACACCGGCTAGTTTCGCCGCCACGGGCGATTCTTCGCACCCGGTGTTTTGGGTGTGGAAGAGATCGACAGGGTGCTGGCGGATCAGTCGGGCGAGTCGGCGGGATTGCTTGCCGAACCCGGTCCACACGCGAACCGCTTTCGGGGCCAGACGGGTTAGCGCGGATCGCTTCGCGGGGCGAACTTCCTCGAATGCGGTGGTCGCCGCGCCGCCGGGGTGAGCGACCGGCCCGCCGAGCCGAACCACCTTCACCCACGGACGCGGTTCGTACTCACCGGGCAGGTCGCAAAACACGGTTGCGTCGAACTCGTTCGGGTCGAGCGCCGCGAGGATCGAGTGGACGTACCGCCACGGCCCGCCGGTCCCAGTACCGGGGCAGTAGAAGCCGAGATTGACCAGTCGCGTATTCAGCGGTGCGGCCCAAATGTTGCTCATGTGACGTAAGCCGTTGCCGAGACAGCCGACTATTCGACCTCCGCAATTCGGCGACGGGTTGCTTGACACTCACCCGCGTTCGAGGAACACGTTGATCATTGTGTCCGGGCCAATCTGCGCCCGATCCAACGGATGGAGGCCGCTGTCACCGAATGCCCAGGCTCGATAGCCGAACCGGTCGAAGAAACCGATTAGATCGTGGGCCGTTTCTCCAAAGCGGCTGTGCCCTCCCAGCAGTTCGCAGTAGACGGAGCGGGGCGGCGCGGTCTGGAAGTAGTCTTCAAGACCACGCAGGGCGGGCAGTTCAGCCCCTTCGATGTCGATCTTCAGGATGTCGATCCTGGCACACCCGGCTTCGCGCAGAAGCGGCCCGAGTCGCCGGGCCGGAATGGCTGTTGCGGGAAGTTCACCAGTGGGTCGTTCACAGCTCACTTCGGCCGATCCGCAATTGCCAGCCTTGCCTGTGTTCAGGTAAAGGGTGGTGTCCGAATCCCAGGCGGCGAACGGGATGATCTCGACGTTCTTCAAGCCGTTGAGAGCGATATTTCGCTCAAGGATTCCGCGAGCTGTCGTGCCCGGTTCGACCGCGAACACCTTGCCGCTGGGGCCAACCTTGGCCCCGGCGAGGACGGTGTATTGGCCGATGTTCGCCCCGACATCCAGAACGGTGTCCCCCGGCCTCAGGCCTTCGTAAAAGTGCTGGGTTGTCGAGCCTTCCCAGACGCCATGGTAGAAGACGTGACGACCGATCAGATCGTTCGGCTCAACCCACAGTTTCGGCCCGTAAATCAGGGAAGTCTGAACCAAGCCATCCGGAAACCGGACGGATGCCACATCCAACATGCGGTGGCGCAACCGCCAGACCCGCGGGGCGGTTGGAAAAGTCCGAATGATCCAGCGGCAAGTTCGATGAACAAACCGCGAGTATTGGCGGGGGGTAGATGATTGAGTCGGGGTAGAGGGCATGTCGGGTCACCATTCCGCCTGGACAGTCGATCGTGATGGGAGAGGGAATGCAGAAAAGTGGCACGTGACGATCCCGTCCAGTCCCAACGTGAGTTCGGTTGAGTCGGGGGCGTAGTCACTGACCGCAATTTGTGCGGCGTTTGGGATCGAATCGAGCACCACCTTGTCATCCGCCAGCCAAAGCTCAACTCGGTATGTGCCCGGAGTAAGATGCAAGCTCTCGATCCGCAAGCGGAAAACGTTGTCTCCCTTCGTCGCGCGGAGGGGGATGCGACTTCTATGCGTGTTGGGGCAGACAAGGCGGGTGTCGTATCGATCGTGCAGAGCAATTGAAAGGTAAAGCGGGTTGATCGCCTCAGTCGCACGAACGCGAACATCGAATTCGGCCGGGCCATCGGGAAACAGTTGGTGAGCAGACTCTACTACCTCATTTCCTACCCGGAGAGCGGTGAACTTGGCACAAGTCCCGGTCGATTGCTCCTCCACGTTCAACTCCAGCCAAGCTCTCGCGGCAAGGGTCGATCTCGCCGACGCGATGTACTCAGCAATGATTGGCGTCTTCGGCCCTTCATTTCGAATCCGACCGCCCTCCATCAACACAGCGTGGGAGCACAGGGACTGGATCGCGCTCATCTGGTGACTGACGAACAGAATCGTTCGTCCGCAGGAAGCGAGATCGCTCATCTTTCCCAAACACTTCTTTTGGAAAGTGGCATCGCCCACCGCGAGCACTTCATCGACGATGAGGATTTCCGGCTCCAAGTGCGCCGCGACCGCGAACGCGAGCCGCATGTACATGCCCGACGAGTACCGCTTCACCGGCGTGTCCAGGAACTTCTCCACCTCCGCGAACGCCACGATCTCGTCGAACTTCTTCGCGATCTCCTTGTGGCTCATGCCGAGGATGCTGCCGTTCAGGTAGATGTTCTCGCGGCCCGTCAGTTCCGGGTGGAACCCCGTGCCCACCTCCAACAAGCTCCCCACCCGCCCGTTGATCTCCACGCGGCCCGTCGTCGGCTTCGTGATCCGGCTCAGGATCTTCAAGAGCGTGCTCTTGCCCGCCCCGTTGCGCCCGATGATGCCCACCACCTCGCCCGGCTGTACCTCGAACGACACGTCGGACAGCGCCCAGAACTCCTCCACCGTCCCGCGCTTCCGTAGCGGGGCCGTGACGAAGTTCATGATGCTGTCGCGGAGCGTGCGGTAGGGCGCCCGTTCCTCGCCGTGCGCGAGCCGGTACCGCTTGCCCAAACCTTCCACGCGTATCGCCGGCATTGCCATCACGTCTCCGTGGATCGCGTGTATTCTAACTCAGGATCCGGTGCTTCACCTCATTCCGGCGCAGAATCCCCACCCGGCTCACCCCCCGCCGGCCATCGGACGGGTGCGCAGGTGTAGGCGCATGATGTCTAGGAAGAAACTCGCGAGCAGCGTCTGCCCACCGAGCAGGAGACCGAGGACTGAGGGGATGACGATCCGCAGGCTGCGTGTGGGGTCGAGGGTGCCGAACGACTCGGCCCCCCACCCCGCAAACGCGACCACCGAACCGACCGCACCGGCCAAGAAGAATCCCAGCCCGGCGACGATGCCGAATTCGGTCCGCACCAGACCTACTGTCCGCTGCACCAACCGGCTCGACGGGAGTAAGCCCAGGTTGACCGCGAACCCCTTCGCGAGGACCGTGAACGTCACCCCCTGGAAGCCGACGAGTACGGCGGCCGCGGCGTAGAGCAGGGTGTTCACGTCGAGGGTGACGCCGCCGACCGTTCGCGGGCCGGGGAGCAGGGCGATCAGGCCCACAAACCCCAGGAGCATCAGGATCATACCGGGGTAAAAGAACAGCCACTTGGGGGAGTAGAGGCACATGAAGCGGAGGTGCCGCCACCCGTCCCGCCACGGCCGCAGGTGCGGGGGGCGGTCCCGCCCGTCCGGGCTGAGGGTCGTCGGCACCTCGGCGATCTTCAGGTGCAGGAGCGTCGCCTTGATGACCATTTCCGACGCGAACTCCATGCCGGTCGTGACCAGATCCATCTTGCGGAACGCGGTCGCCGAGAAGCCCCGCAGCCCGCAGTGGAAGTCGCTCGCCGGGCAGCGGAAGAACAGTCGGCCGATGGCGGTGAGCACGGGGTTGCCGATGTACTTGTTCTTCCACGGCATCGCGCCCGGCTTGATCCCGCCCTTGAACCGGTTGCCCATGACCAGGTCGTGCCCGGCCCGGAGTTGCTCCACGAACGGCATCAGGGCCGAGAAGTCGTACGAGTCGTCCGAGTCGCCCATGATGATGTACTTGCCGCGGGCGGACAGGGTCGCGTAGTAGATGGCGGCCCCGTACCCGCGGACGGGCACGTCCACGACGCGCGCGCCGCAACGGCGGGCGATCTCCTGGGAGCCGTCGGTCGAGCCGTTGTCGCCGATCAACACCTCCCCGCTGATCCCCGATTCCGCGAGAAACCGTTGCGCCTTGCGGATGCACGTCTCGAGGGTAAGCGCCTCGTTCAAGCACGGCATGACGACGGTCAGTTCGATCCCCGTCTCGTCGGGCGTGAGGCGCAAATCGGTCGGCACGGGCTGGGTCGGTGTGTCGATCATCGGTGACTCCAAGGCGCACAGCGGTGCGGCGGGTGGGCGGGCCTGAAATCAGGACGACAGGGGGGCGGGCACCGCCGCTTGGCCCCGTTCCGTCGCCGCGACCGGTACGACCGGGTCGGGGAGGCGGCGGAGCACGAACAGGTGGTTGCACCCGAGTTGGAACCGGCTGTGGTGTTCGAGTTCGAACCCGTAGCGGCCGAAAATCGTCGGCGTTTCCGTGGGCTTGTACCCGTGGTGTTCATCCAGCGACATCCCGTCCGCGAGCCGGAGGCGGACAAGGACCGCGACGATCGCGTCCACACTCTTCGACGGGACGGTGATTACGACCCGGCCGCCGGGAACGAGCAGACGGGCGCACTCGGCCGCGAGCGGCTCCTTGTCCTTGATGTGTTCGAGGGTCGCCAACATGATGACGGAGTCGAACGACGCATCCGGGAGCGGGAGCGGTTGGCGGAAGGGTTCCGCGAGGAGGCGGATGCGATCCGTAGTCGTCGGAACGGCGAGCGGGTCGATCCCGACGCTGCTCCCAATGCCGTCGCCCAGAGAGCGCAAAAACTCGCCCTGGTGGCACCCAATATCAAGCACACGTGCGCGGGCCGGAATCCACCGCCGGGCCTTTTTCGCACGCCATCTCTGAAGGAATCGGTCGAGAAAACGCATCGCTGTTCTCCAGTTCGCCGTACTTCGCCCGACCACGCCAAGTCGCACGCCTCGTAACAGACCCGCCGAACCAAGGTCAATCGCCCTGATGATCGAGCGGGACGGCGGGCGCGCTGCCCTCGGCAACCGTCTCATCGCACCGCGAAGGGGTCGCCAGAAGGGCGACCAACCCGCCCACCCAACAGAAGAGCTGAAAAAAGAGGAACGGCTCGTTCTTCGACAGCGAAGCGGGCGCCCAGGCCGCAAGGCCCGTGACGAAAAACCCCGCGACGGCGATCCGGGACCGGCTGGTCAGAGCGGCCGAGAGGGTGGCGACGAGGAGGAACGTCAGCATGATATTATCGTAGGTCTTATGGTAAGCCCAGAGTCGTCCGATCACGGCGGCGATGGCGAACAGATCGATTAGCGGACGGTGACGGGCCGCGAGCAGGACGGCGCACCCCGGGAGGGCGACCGTCGCGGCGAGGATCGGGGTAACCCTCTGCGGGGTCACACCCAGTCGGAGCAGCACGTTGACCAAACCCTGCGAATCGTGGATGTACTCCGCCCCGGCCGAGAGGCTCTGGAGCAACATCTCGATCGGGTTGGTGCTGGTTTGCCACCAGATGAACCCGGAGGCGAGAGCCACGTACCCGACACACGCGGAGAGCGCCCGCCACCGGCCGATAGCGAGCAGCACCAGGACGAATGGTCCGGCAATCGTCGGCTTCACGAGCGCCATTCCCATCAGTACTCCGCCGCCGATATCTCGTCCCGCGCACAGTGCCCAAGCGGAGAGCGCGAGCAGTCCGACGACCACCCCCCCGTGCTGCCCGACATGAACGGAGGTGCTGTTCCCGCTGATGGCGAGAACAGCCGCGACGGCGAGCCAACTGGCCGCCGACCCGGTCCCCCGCGGACGGACGACTCGGGACGCCCAAACCCCTATGACCCCGAGCATCGCGAGGGAAATGATCAGGAAGTACACCTTCACCGCCGGCCACGGGGGCCAGAACATGAGGTAACCGAGCACAAACGACCAGGGCGGATACCCCCCAGAATCCGGGACTCCGATCTCCGGGACGGGCGCGGCGTTGCGCGTCGGGTCCCACGGAGCTGGCCCGACACCGAGTTCGGCGTGTAAGACATCGTAGGGGTTCTGCCCGCGCATCACGTACTGCTGATCCTGCCACCGGAGGTGAACGTCCACCCCGCCGCGCTCGCCGAATAGCAGGCTCACGCCCTTGGCCCAGTAGAGCGCGGCACCTCCGAGTAGGAGGGCAACGAGCAGCCAAGTCAACCGGCGCGACATCATGGTCGAGAGCCTTCGTCGAGCGGAAATCTCTATAATCAGGGGCGTCGGGATTCGTGGCGGGCCGAATCGCTCCGCGTCCGCTGCCTGGCCTAGCACATCGCCCGTCAGATGTTGTCAGCGAACTCGTCTTCGACCTTGCGGAAGTAGAGACATCCTAGCACAAAGAGCGCGACCGCGGCAGTCGCGGAGATCGTCAGCCCCTCCCACGGGATCGGACCACCGAGCAAACACGCCCGGAACGACGCGATCGGGGCCACGAGCGGGTTCAGCGTGAGCCACAGCTTCAGCCCGTCGGATGGGTCCGGCGGGAGCAGCATGTAGATGGTCGGGGTCGCGTACATGCCCACCTGAAGAAGGAAGGGCGTGACGAACCGGAAGTCGCGGTAGGCCACCGTCAGCGCGGCAAGGAGTGTGCCCAACCCGGCGGCGGCGATCAGGAGGATGCCGAACACCAGCGGGGCGAACACGATCTGCCAACTCGGGGCGTGGCCGTACGCGGCCATCATCACACCGAGCAAGCCGAGCGAGATCGCGAAGTCGAACACCGCCGCCCCGACCGCGGCGAACGGCACCGCCAGCCGCGGGAAGTAGATTTTGGTGATGAGTCGCTCGGAACCCACCACGCTGCTTGCGGCTTGTCCGACCGCCGTCGAGAAGAATGTCCATGCGAGCAGGCCCGTCAGCACGAAGAGCGGATACGGGATGTCGCCCCCGGTGAACCCCCCGAGCCGCCCGAGGAACACGCTGAACACGATCATCAGCATGGCGGGCTGGAGCACGGCCCACGCGATGCCGAGGACCGCCTGCTTGTAGCGGATCTTGACATCGCGCCAGATCAGGAAGAACAGCAGTTCGCGGTACCGCCACAGCTCGCGGACGTCCACCAACTGCCACCCGACGGGCGGCTCGATGACCGTCCGGTGAACGGTGGGTGCGAGTGCCGTAGGCACCGCTGGCTCGCCGGTCGCAGGGGTGGTTGGTTCAGCACTCGTATTGGGAATCACAGGCGTCTCGGCACTCACTGAGGTCATTTGGTTGTGAACCTCAGTGGTCTGAGGTCAAGGGCAGGGCACGCCTCAAGGCAGCGCCCCAAACCTGGTTTCCCTGCCCTGCGAGGTGAAGCCCATCGGACGACAGCCCCGGACGAAGGTTCCCGGAGGCGTCGGACATCTCGGCCGTCACGTCCGCGAAGCGGGCGAAGGGGTACCGCTCGCACAGGTCTCTGAGCTTGCCATTGTAGGCCACGATCCGCGCGTTCGTCGTTCGGTGCCCGCGAAGCCACGCGGCGTTCGCCTGTTCGTAGGTCGTCTCATCGATTGGTAATACGGAACAGACCGCGACGCGGCGCACTCCTGAGTCCCGTAAACAGCATAGAATCGCCTCGTACTCGTGTAAACTCTCTTCGTCGCTGAAGTGCGCCAGGTCGTTTACCCCGACACCTAGCACAACGAGACCGCACTGATCCAGGCGGTGGTATCTGGGCAAGCGGAACCGCAGTCCGCGTGTCGTGTCCCCACCGATACTCAGGTTATAGACCGGACCGCTGACGACGGTACTCACATCCAGATCCCGCATCCGGGAGTCCCCCAGGAAGACAACTGCCCGATGGGGCAGGGAACCGGTGAGGACCACATGGGCGGTCACCATCCCCTGATACTCTGGCTGGTGGACGGGCGACTTCCGGACGAACTTTTCGAGCCGCGAAACCCCGTTCCGGTCGAGGAGCAGCCAGGCCACCAGCGCGTGGACCAAAACCAAGTACACCAAAAAGGATCGGCGGCCCGGCACGCGCGACCGGAAGCGGGTCGGTGCGGGATCTGTTGAGCGTGTTTGACCCGATTCGTGTTCCATTATCTCGGCGCGACTCGCTGTGTCGGTTCGGCGGGGGCGTTGGCATTCGGGTTAGTACTTCGCCATGATCTGGGTGAACAGCTTCAGGAACACGAGTACGACGACCCCGAGCGCGGCGGACCGTTTGAGGAAACTCGAGTCGAGCTTGAACCACTTCGGGCACATGTCTCCCGCCAGCGCGAGGTAGCACGCCCCCAACCCTAAGAACACATAGCTCGTCTCGGTCACGTTCCGCGTCAAGGAATAGCACGCGACTGCGAAGCCGGTGAGGAGACCAAAAACGTGGCTACGAAGTTGCAAGAGGTCACTTCGCTCGCGCGAGTTCAATTCTGGGACCGGGGGGTGTCGGAGGCTGAAAATCGCGAGCAGCGGCATGATAATTAGACATGCAAAGAGGGTTCCGCCGATCAGCCCCGTTTCGACGTACGCCTGGACGAAGGAATTATGAGCCACCTGACCGCACTCATCGACGATGGTCCCAGTCCCCAATCCCGTCAGAAAATACAACGGTTTCTGGGACAACAGGGCAAACGATCCGGCCCACAGGTGTATCCGGTGCTGTGAGGTGTCGTCACTGTTGTCCATTCCGAAGTTCGCTTGCCGACCTCCGGCCGCCAGAACACTGACGACCACAACGAGAGGAGCCAAAACCACGCCTGTTCGCCGCCCGAAGCGCAGGTACAGAAACCCCGCTACACCGGCGAGGACGCCAAGCAAGCCGCCGCGCGAGTACGTCAAGGTGACGGCATACCCAAATAGCCCGAGGGGTAACATCCACAGCGCGGATAGGATCCACCCCCGAGCGAGCGCCGCGCGAGCCAGACAGCAAATTGACCCGAGCAACAGGACTTGGCAGAAGTCGTTTGGGTCCGCGCAGATCCCCGATCCTTTCAGGCGCACGTTGCCGACGAACTCTCCCGTTTCGTTGTCGGTTTGCCCCTCCCGATAAGGCTCCAGAGCCTCGAAATCCGTGTACCCGTGGTACTGCAACACCGAGAGAGTGGTCGCCACGACGATTATGGCGACGAATCCCCCGAGCAGAGCCTTGAAGCGGTGAACCGTATCGACAGTCGCGAGGAACAGGAAGAAGTATAGCCCGTTCTTGAAGGCCTGGGAGCCGAACTCTTCGACCTCACCGAGCCCGCGGTGTGGGACGACCGAGAACGTGAGGAACACAAGATAAGCCAACAGAAAGGGTGAGAGCGGGTGCTTGCGCCAAGAAGCCGAACTTAAATGGTTCGTCAGGCCCGACAAACTCGTGAGTGTGCAGAGAGCGATCGTCATCAGGTACAGGCGCAACCCGGCGATCTCCGGGAAGAGTTCTTCCGGCCGGATGAGCAGGATCGCATTCAGGAGGATGAACAGAACGAAGTTCATCGCGCCTCGCCGCACGGGTTCGGGCCGCCCTCGGTCGCCATCGCCGGGACGCCGTCAACTACGCGGCTCGGCACCGGCTCTTGGCTCTTGGCGGCTTTCAGAGGTCCCAGGACGCCGTGAACCCGCGTGTCGTTCGTCTGGCGGGTTTCAACCAGCGGGTTCGGAAGTCTCATCAGCCGGCGCACCTTCGCGTAGGAGAACCCGAGCAGGTACACGACCGTCCCGAGCATGATCCGAATGTCGAGCCAGAAGCCCCCGTTCTCGACGTAATGCCGGTCGAGGACGAGCTTCGTTCGGACGGACGCGATGTCGGAATCCGCCTGGAGTTGGATCTGGGCCAGACCCGTCACCCCCGGTCGGACGCGGTGCCGCTCCGGATACCCGTCGATCTCCGCGGACAGCGGGACGACGAACTCCGGGCGCTCCGGGCGCGGGCCCACGAGGCTCAT
>JAYUBA010000962.1:0-4767 GCA_043741075.1 Frigoriglobus sp. | reverse complement strand
GCTCTTCGCAAGGCACGCGGGCCGCGTGCGCTACTTCAGCAGGTCGCGAACGCGGTCCTTCAGCCGGCCCAGCCCGGCCTCGAAGCGGTTGCGGCCGTCGGGCAGTTCGTCGTCGCCGGGCAGCCCCTCGTACATGCCGCGAATCACGCCACTCTTGTCCACGAGGATCAGCTTCGTGCTGTGGCCGAACTCGTCGCCGAGTTGCACGTCCGGGCCGACCTTCCGCTCCGCCGCCTGCTTGAACTGCTCCTGAAGCAGCTTGTGAACGGCCTTCTCGTCGCCGGTCAGGAACAGCCAGTTGTCCGGGTCGGCCTGTCGGGTATTCGCGTAGTCCTTGAGCGCCTTAAGGTCGTCGCGGGCCGGGTCCACGGTGAAGGTGACGAGTGCGAACGTGCCGCCCTTCAGTTCGCCCGCGAGGTCGCGCTGGAGCCGCGCCATGGTGTTCGTCACCGCCGGGCACGGGCCGCTGCAGCGGGTGAAGATGAACGACCCGACCCACACCTTCCCGCGCAGGTCTTTGTCGGTGACGGCCTTCCCGCTGCGCTCGGTGAGCGCGAACTCGCCGACGGGGAAGTCGAGGTCCGGTTGCTGCGTCTCGGTGAACGGCGTCGGGATGTGCGAGCCGCCCACGCCGCACCCGGCGGCAACGAGCGCGACCAGCGGCAGCAAGCGGCGGAGCATGTGCGGCACCGGAGAGTAAGCGGTCACTTCAGCAGAAGGGCGTCGATCATCAGGATGGCGAACACGGCCGGCAGGTAGAAGAGAGACGCGTGCAGGACGCGCCGCGCCTTGCGGTCGGTGCGGTCGCGGGCGAACTCGACGGCGCGGCGCAGGAAGTACACGCCGAACGCGGTCGCGCCGGCGGCGAACAGCCAGCCGCCGAGGCCCGCGGGCGCCGCCAGGAAGCCGAGCGGGATCAGCGCGGCGGCCGTCACCACCATCACGAACGCGGTGCGCTTCCCGCTGGGGTCGCAACCGGGGAGCATCTTCAGGCCACCGTCCGCGTAGTCGTTCCGGTACATCCACGCGATCGCCAGGAAGTGCGGAATCTGCCACAGGAACAGCAGGCCGAACACGACCGCGGCCCCCTCCCACCCGGCCCAGCCGTCCCACCCGCGGGCCGCGTACCAGCCGATCACCGGCGGCAGCGCGCCCGGCACCGCGCCGACGGCCGTGTTCCACGCGGTCACGGTCTTCAGCGGCGTGTACACGAACGCGTAGGCGAGGAACGTGAGCGCGGCGGCGATGGTCGCAGGGGCGGGCACGGTGGCGGCGAGCAGCGCCAGTCCCGCACCGGCCAGACCCGCACCGAACATCGCGGCCTCTTCCGGCGTCACCCGCCCGGCCGGCAGCGGGCGCTTCATCGTGCGCCGCATGCGCGCGTCGATCTTCCGCTCGAAGAGCTGGTTCAGCGCGCTGCCGCCGGCCGCGACCATCCCGGCGCCGAGCAGCGTGAGGAACAGGACGCGGACCTCCGACGCGGCCCCGGCACCGAGCAGGTAGCCGGCGGCGACCGTGAACAGCGCCATCACCGCGATCCGCGGCTTGGTGAGTTCGAGGTAATCGGCGAAGCGGGACGGGGCGTGTGTCCGCCCCCGCGCGTGCGGCGCGGCGAACGCCGAACCGGACGTGTGTGCGTTCAAGGTGTCGGCCTCACCGGTGAGCGTCGCCTTCATCATTGCGCGTCTCCGCGGAAGCGGGTGGCGGCCCCTTCCGGGGCGGGTGCGTGCAACCGCGGCCCCGCCCATACAGAAGCCTCGGGTTCTAGTGTATTGGGCGGCACGGCGACCGACCGGAGGCGAATCGCCAGTGCGAGCGACACCGCCCACACGCCGCTGCCGACGAGCGCGTGCAGCGTGCGAACGGCCCCGCCTTCCACGGTCACCTTCACCAATTCCGGCAGCGTGTACTGGCCGAACTTCGCCATCCACGCTTCCACGCCGAGGTACAGTTGGAGCGCGATCAGCACGACGAGCGCCCACGCGAACGGGCCGGCACGGCGACGGGCCGCGGGGTCGGCGAACACCGCACGGAGCACCAGCACCCCGACCGCCGTGGCCGCGAACGCGGTGACGAAGTGCAACCGCTGCGAGAGCGGAATCGGGTAGTGGCGGACCAGCGCGCCGAACACCACCTGGAGGAAGATCAGGTGTGCGAACGCCGACGCCCACAGCCGTAGCCGCCTGCCCCTCTCGCCCAAATCGGTGGCCGCCGGTCGCGCGGTCACGACCGCGAGCGTGACGAGCAGCCCGAACACCACCTGCGCGAACACGCCGTGGAACGCCGCGAGGTCGGTGCCCACCAGTTCGTTCAGCTTCACGCGGAAGCCACCGAGCAAGCCCTGGATCATTACCGCGACGAGCGCCAGCGCGCCGAGGAGCCGAAGCCCGGCGCCCCGCGCGCCCGCAAACAGCCCGCTCGCGGCGCGGCCGATCATCACATTCGCGCCGATGAGGGCGAACAACATCGGCGCAAACGGCAATGTCACCTCGCGCGGCGGCACGTCCTTCTGCGCCATCATCCCCTTGTGGAACTCGCCGTACCCGGCGATCAGCACGACCGCCCCCGCGAGCGCGACCCACCGCGCCGCCTTACGCGGCTCGGTCCAGAGCAGGCCGAACGCAAGGACGATCACCATCCCGCCGACCGTCCACGCCGCGAGCCGGTGCGAGTGCTCGATGAAGAACCCGAACTCCTGCTTGAACCGGTCCTTTTCGGTGTCGGTCGCAGTGTGGAACACGTGCCACGGCTCGGTCGGCCACACGCGGTCGGCCATGCCCGCGCCGAAGCTGGTGACCAGTTGGCCGATCGCGAGCAGGACGAGTGTGGCGACGGCCGCGAGGACCGCCCAGACGTGCAGCCAACGCGGAACCGGACGCGGGAGCGGGTCGGTCATCGGTGCGGAACTCAGGGGCGGAGCGACAAAGGTGCTTGTTTAGCCTACGGATTCGGGTAGACCGCGGCACGCACGTCGGGCGGGAGCTTCACCGGGTACGGCGCGGCCGTCACGAACCGCACCAGGTCCCACACGTCGCGGTCGGTGTACTTCGGCGGCGCGTGCGCCGGCATCCCCACGGCCGGAATGCCGTACCGGACGCGGGCGTACACGTCGTCCGGCCGGCTGCCGCCCTTCAGGCTCGGTTCGGCGAGGTTCGCCGGCTTCGCCACCGTGCCCCACACGTCGTACCGCAACACCGGCTTGCGGCCGTAGTCGCCGTGGCAACTGATGCACGAGTCGTCGGCCTTTGTGATAAACAGCCGGTGCCCGCGGCGCACGGCGTCCTGGAACGCGGGCGACTCCGGCTCGCCGTCGTCCGGCGCGGCGGGAAGCGGCGGCGCGGCCTCCGCCTTCTCCCATTCTGCGAGGATGGTCTGAAGGCGCGCGGGCGGGTCGTTCGGCTTGCCGTCGATCAGCACGCGGAGGGAGTCGAACTCCACTTGCCCGCGAACGGAGAGGTAGATGACGTAGCCCGCGAGCAGGTCACGCTCGCCCTCCTGGAGCAGCGCGAACGACGGCATCGCGGTGCCCTTCAGCCCGTCGGTGAGCGTGCGGAGCAGGTCGGCGCGGCGCGGCTTCGCCCCGTCGCCGGACGTGGTGAACTTGAACGCCCCCTGCCGGTAGTCGCGCGGGAACGGCACCACGAACTGCCCCGACTTCGCGCCGCGGCCGTCGCCGGTGACGTTGTGGCAATCGACGCAGTGCCGCTTGAACAGCTTCGCGCCTTCCGCGACGTGCGCCTTCGTCAGCTTGAGCGTGCCGGGGAGGTCGTTGGGCGCGGCGGGCGTGCCGAACGCCTCTTTCGAGAAGGCATCGAGCGCGGCGCGAGCGTCGGCGGGTACGGTGGTGGGATCGACGGTGCGCCCGCCGAGGGCGTCGAGCGCCGCGATCTCTTCGTCGCGCCGCCCGGCGGTATTTATGGCCGGCGCGGGCTTGTCGGGGAGTTTGAGGACGAGGCGGTCGGCGCGGGCCGGGAACGTGAAGTTCGGTGGGTACTCGGACTTCGAGCCGCACCCGCCGCAGCCGGGTACGGTCGCGAGTAGCGCGGCCAAAGCCGCGATCCGCCACCCGCGCCCGGCGAACGCACGCCGCATCCGTTTCGAGCCTCCGCTCAGCCGACGATGAGGTGCCGCGTCATGTAGTCGGCCATGAACAGCACGAACAGGATGCCCATCCAGAACAGCGACGAGAACGCGGTGAGGATCACCACCTTGTCGCCCTGCTTCAGGTGCATGAAGTGGTACGCCACCAGCCCGGCCTGGACGGACCCGATGGCGAGCTGGAGCGGGAGCGTGAACTTCGTCGGCCCGATCGCGCTGGACAGGAAGATGTTCACCAGCGCCAGCCCGGCGACGGCGAGGAACACCACGACCAACTGGCCCGGCGAGTCGAGATCCTTGCGGATGCCGTGCGGGTCGTCGGGCGTCGTTGTGGGATCGGCCATGGCAAGTTCCCAGGCAGGGATTCGTTGTTCGTGTCTGAGCGGGGGGCGTAAGCCCCCTGTGCCTTCACAAATCTGGTTCACAAATCTGGTTCGTGCGTCGAATACACAGGGGGCTTACGCCCCCGCTCAGAAGGACGTTAGTGGTGCCCGCCGTAGCCGGCCCCGGCGAGGTACAGCAGCGGCATCAGGAACAGCCAGATCGCGTCCACCAAGTGCCAGTACAGGCTCACGCTCTCGACGGTGGAGTAGTTCTCCGGCGGGATCGTGCCCCGCCACGCCTCCCACACCAGCCACAACATGCACCCGATGCCGACGATGATGTGGA
>JAYUBA010000961.1:0-4769 GCA_043741075.1 Frigoriglobus sp. | reverse complement strand
TTGAACACAACTCTTCTCTGCGGTTTCCTTTTGTGCTCTTTGTGCTTTTTTGCGGCCAATCCTCTTCTCTTATCTCAGCGCCAGCGTGGCGGGGATGCCGTAGGTGGGGAGCAGCGTGATCTGCGGGCTGGTTTCGATCACCGCGTCCGGGTCGAGCGTGAACCGGTACCGCTGGCCGACGGTCGCGAGCATGATCGCCCCTTCCATCAGTGCGAACGTGTTGCCGATGCACACCCGCGGGCCGCCGCCGAACGGGTAGTACGCGTACTTGGGGATGCGCTTCGCCAAGCCGTCCAGCCACCGCTCCGGGCGGAACGCCTCCGGGTCCGGGCCGAAGTACCGCGGGTCGCGGTGGCTCACCCACTGGCTCATAAAGATGGTCGTGCCCTTCCGCACCCGGTGGCCGCCGAGTTCGAGGTCGCGGGTCGCCTCGCGGCCGATCAGGTACACCGGCGGGTACACCCGCATCGCCTCGGTCAGCACCGCGTCCGTGTACGGCAGGTTGGGCAGATCGTCCGGCGTCGGCGACCGGCCGCCGAGGACGCGCCGCCACTCGTCCACGAGCTTCGCCTCCGCGGCGGGGTGGGTGGCGAGCAGATACCAGCTCCAGGTGAGCGTGAGCGCCGTCGTCTCGTGCCCGGCGAGGTAGAGCGTCATCGCTTCTTCGCGGAGTTGCGTGTCGGTCATGCCGAAACCGTCGTCGTCCCGCGCGGCGACGAGCCGCGAGAGCAGGTCGTCACCGGGTTCCTTGCGGGCGCGGCCCTGCGCGATGAACCCGTCCACGACGCGGTACAGGTGCGCGATCGACCGCTTCGTACGGCGGTTCCGCGGCGTCGGCACCCATAGCGGAATCCTGACGAGGTCGGCGAACCGCTCGCTCAGCAGGTCGAACGCCAGCCGCAAACTCTCGACGAACTCCTCGCGGTCGCCCGCGTCGTCGAGGCCGAACAGCGTCTTCAGGGCGATCGCGCTCGTCAGGTGGCTGAACTCGGCGTGGACGTTGACGGCCTGGCCGGGGCGCCACCTCGCGAGCATGGTCCGCGTCAGGTCGCTCATCACCGGCGCGTAGGACAGCACGCGGCTCTTCAGGAACGCGGGCTGCGACAGCCGCCGCTGGCGGAGCCAGAAGTCGCCCTCGCTGGTGACGAGGCCGTTGCCCAGCACCGGCTTGTACATCCGCGCGCCGAAGTGCTTGACGTAGTGCTTCGCGTCGGTGACCAGGACTCGCTCGATCAGGTCCGGGCTGCTGGCGAGGAACATGCGCCGCGGGCCGAACCGGAAGCTCGCCAGGTCGCCGTACTCGCGCGCGACGCGGAGGAAGAAGTCGAGCCGGTGCGTGTTGAAGTCGCCCAGGCTGCCGCCGACGAGCGTCCCCTTCGGGCCGGGCGGCAGAGCGTTCGACGGCATGGGGCACTCCGGGCGGGTCACTGCGCGCGCGGCTCCCACGCACCCTCGCATTGTACTTCCCGTCGGGCACGGGCGCGTTCGGTTTGCGGACGATTTGCGGTTCGATTCCGCTTGACCGGTGCGGCGTCTCGCGGCTAGAATCATTCACTATCGCCCTGTCACGAAAGGCCGCATGAACCGAGTCGGTGCGATCGTCTGCTCCCTGATCCTGGCCGCGTGTCTGGTGCCGTTCACCAACACCCGGCAGGCGGCGGGGGCGCTCGCGCCGTTCGTCCCGCTCGCCCCCGCCGCTCCCATGAGCGAGGCGCCCCGCGGCGAAGACGACGCGCGAGAGACGGACGCGAAGGAGCGCCTCACCGCTCAGGCGAAGCACCGCGCGCCGGTGCGCGAACTGATCGACACCCTTCCGCCCGCCCACGCCGCTCACCTCCCCTTCACGTCGCGCGTCCGGGCCACACCGCCGGTCGCCGTCGATCCGTTCCGCAACGGCCTCGGCACCCCCTATCGCTGTTAGCCACCCCGTCTCCCCACACGGCGTCGCGCCCCGGTTGTAGCCGGTGCGCGCTCACCCCTCAACGTCCGGCGTTTCGGCCGCGCGTGCGCGCGACCGCTCGCACCCGTTCACACCCGTTCACCGACAGGAGACACGGAATGGAAAAGCTCATCAGCGGCATTCATAAGTTCCAGGCCGACGTGTTCGCACCGAACGCGGACTTCTTCCGCAAACTGGCCGACGGCCAGACCCCGGAGACGCTGTTCATCACATGTTCGGACTCGCGCATGGTCCCGGACCTGATCTGCCAGACGCGGCCCGGCGAGCTGTTCGTGCTGCGGAACGCGGGCAACATCGTGCCGCCGTTCATGCCCGGTGCGCCCGGCGGCGAGGCGGCCACCATCGAGTACGCGATCCGCGGGCTGGGCGTCCGGCACATCGTCCTGTGCGGGCACACCCGGTGCGGGGCGATGCAGGCGGTCGCCGACCCGGTCTGCACGGCGAACATGCCGCGCGTGCGGCAGTGGCTCGGCCACGCCCAGGCGAGCGCCGAGATCGTCTGCGCCTGCTACGCCGACCTGCTGCCGGACGCGCGGTGGAAGGTGCTGGCCCAGGAGAACGTCCTCGTCCAGATCGAACACCTGCGGACGCACCCGGCGGTCGCCGCGGCGCTGGTGGCCGGCGAGCTGAAGCTGCACGCCTGGATGTACAAGATGGAGACCGGCGAGGTGTTCGCCTACGACCCGGAGTCCGGCCAGTTCGCCCGGTTCGAAGCGGGCGCGGCGCCGGCCCCCGCGTACCTGGTCGCGCGGCGCGTGCCCGCCGACCAATTGGCCGCGGGAGCGGTGTAATCGCTGCCGTCTCTCGCCCGACGCGTTCGGCTTTGGCGGGCCGGTTCGGTGCTGACCTCTCCCCTTGAGGGGGAGGTCGGCGGCGCTTCGCCGCCGGGTGGGGGGGCGCTGAGCAACGGGCGCGAGTGGTCGATCCCTGAAGGTTAACGTCTTCCCCCCACCCGCCGCTGCGCGGCGACCTCTCCCTCAAGGGGGGAGGTCAGAACCAAACACCCGCAGTTGTCATTCACGGAGGTTCCATGAGTGCGGAGAACGAACCGAAGCCGCCCGCGCGAGCCGGCGGCACGCTCGCGGCCGATTTCCTGGCGTCGCTGGTGGTGTTCATGGTGGCGCTGCCGCTGTGCATCGGCATCGCGCAGGCGTGCGGCCTGCCGCCGGAGGCGGGCCTCGTCACCGGCATCGTCGGCGGGATCGTCGTCGGCCTGCTGGCCGGCAGCCCGCTCCAGGTGTCCGGCCCGGCCGCGGGTCTCATCGTGCTGGTGATCCAGTTCCTCGACGACGCGCCCAAGGCCGGGTTCGCCGGCGCGAGCGCGGTCGCGCTGCTCGGCCTCGTGATCGTGCTCGCGGGGCTGATCCAGATCGCCGCGGGCGCGTGCCGGCTCGGCCAGTGGTTCCGCGCCGTCTCCCCGGCGGTGGTCGAAGGGATGCTCGCCGGCATCGGCCTGACCATCTTCGCCAAGCAGTTCCACGAGATGGTGGACGACGACGCGCCGAAGAAGGTGCTCGACGCGCTCGCGACCATCCCGCAGGCCGTGTGGAAGGGGTTCGACCCGCCCGACGGCGCGAGCGCCAACCACAGCGAGGCGGCGATCATCGGCCTGCTCGCCATCCTCGTTCTCACGTTCTGGAAGACGGTGGCACCGAAGCGCCTGGCGCTCGTCCCGGCCGCGGTGGTGGCGGTGCTGCTCGCGGTGCTGGTGAACGAGTTCGGCCGCCCCGTGTTCGAGGGGCTGGGGATGCGGATCGGGCCGGCGGTGGACGACCACGGGGGCATCGGCGTCGAGCGGGTGCGGGTCTCGGCCAGCCTCACCGACGCACTCCGCCCGATCGGCTGGCCGGGGTGGGAGGTGCTGACCCTCGGCCTCGTGTGGCAGGCGGCGTTCGCGTTCGCCCTCATCGCGAGCGCCGAAACGCTCCTGTGCGCGGTGGCCGTGGACGGCAAGCACACCGGCCCGCGGACCAAGTTCGACCGCGAGCTGGTCGCGCAGGGCGTGGGCAACATCCTGTGCGGGGCCGTCGCGGCGCTGCCCATGACCGGCGTCATCGTCCGCAGCGCGGCGAACGTGGAGGCCGGCGCGAAGACCCGGTGGTCGACCGTCATGCACGGCGTGTGGCTGCTCCTGTTCGTCACCCTGCTGCCGGGGCCGCTCGCCCGCATCCCGACCGCGGCGCTGGCCGCCGTGCTCGTGTACACCGGGTGGAAGCTGCTCAACCTGCCGGGGCTGTACCGACTCTGGAAGGTGAGCAAGAGCGAGGCACTCATCTTCGTCGCCACCGCCGCGACCATCGTCTCGGCCGACCTACTCGCCGGCGTGGTGCTCGGCGTGGTACTGTCCGCGCTCAAGCTACTCCTACGGTTCTCGCACCTGCGCGTCACGCGCGTGGACCAGCCGGAACACAACCGCGTCCACCTGGACCTCGAAGGCGCGGCCACGTTCCTCCGCCTGCCGCTGCTGGCGCGGGCGCTGGACGCGGTGCCGCGGGGGCGGGAACTGCACGTCCACCTGGACCGGTTACAGTTCGTCGATCACGCCGTCCTTCACCTGCTGCTGACGTTCCAGAAGCAGTACGAGGCGACGGGCGGGACGCTGTTCATCGACTGGGAGGGGCTGCACGCGCGCTTCAACGGGTCGCGCGCGCCGGAGGAATCGTCCGAAGGACGAGCGGAAACGCGCGAACCGGCCGGGGCCGTGCCGTCATCGAGCGGCCGGGGTTGAGGCAGTTTTGACGAGCCGGAAGCGTAAGCGACGGACGGACGGCCAGTTTTGACGAGCCGGAAGCGTAAGCGACGGACGGCC
>JAYUBA010000960.1:0-4775 GCA_043741075.1 Frigoriglobus sp. | reverse complement strand
ACCTGCGAAAGTAAGCTCTCCCACCGTTTGGCACTCGCTTACCACAACCCCGCACACCGACATGCCGCGTTCCTACTCCCCCGCTCCGCGTCCGCTGTCCCGTCGGACGTTCCTGCGCGGGGCCGGGGTCGCGATGGCTCTCCCCCTGCTCGACGCCATGCGCCCCGCGTTCGCGGCCGGCAAGCCCGACGTGCCGCGGCGCATGATCGGCATCGAGACGAACATGGGCATCCTGCCGCAGTTCTTCTTCCCGGAGAAGGCCGGCAAGGACTACGCGCGCTCCCCGTATCTGGAGCGGCTGGCGAAGCACCGCGACCAGTTCACGGTGTTCTCCGGCGTCAGTCACCCCGGCGTGACCGGCGCGCACGCGGCCGAGAAGTGCTTCCTCACCGGCACCCCGCACCCGGAGCGCGGCGGGTTCCGCAACTGGGTGTCGGTCGATCAGTACGCGGCCGAACAGCTCGGCAACCGCACCCGCTACCCGTCGCTCGTGCTCGGCGTCGGCAGCGAGGGGCAGACGCTCAGCTACACGCGAAGTGGCGCGCCCATTCCCATCGAGCGCAGCCCGCGGAAGCTGTTCGAGAAGCTGTTCATCCAGGGCAAGCCGTCCGAAGTGGCCGCGAAGGTGGAGGAGATCCGCCAGGGGCGCAGCACGCTCGACTTCGTGGGCGACCAGGCGAAGCGGCTGGACGGGTCGCTCTCCCCGGCCGACCGCCAGCGGCTCGACCAGTACTACACGTCCGTCCGCGACTTGGAGCAGCGGCTCGCGAGCGCCGAGGAGTGGGAGCACAAGCCGAAGCCGAAGGTCACCGCCGCGCTCCCAGAGGACGTGAAGGACGGTCGCGAGTTCGCCCGCCAGACGCAGATCATGTTCGACGTGGTGAAGCTCGCGCTGGAGACCGACTCGTCGCGGCTGGTGTCGCTGTTCATCGACGCGACGTCGATCCACAACATCACGCACCACGGGAACCGGCCGGAGGTGCTCGCCGAACTGCGGGCGAAGGAGGAGACGCAGTTCGACGCCCTCGCCGGCTTCCTCAAAGTGTTGTCCGACGCGAAGGAAGAAGGCGACACTCTGCTGGGCCGGACGATGGTGCTATACGGCACGTGCATGGGCAGCGCGAACAGCCACTCGAACTCCAACCTCCCGGTGCTGCTCGCCGGCGGCGGGTTCAAGCACGGTCGGCACCTCGCGTTCGACAAGGACAACAACTACCCGCTGACCAACCTGTTCGTGTCGATGCTCCAGCGTCTGGGCCTGGAGACGCGCGAGTTCTCGACCGGCAAGGGCACCATGCGCGGGTTGGAAATGGTGTAACGCGAACTCGCCACCACAAACCCAGGGCGTTGCCCTGGGCTGAGATTGTCGCAGGCTTGCCGCCTGCACTCTCTCTTCAGCCCGAAGGGCTGACACAACCTCAGCCCAGGGCGACGCCCTGGGTGACCAATGGGTTCGCGACGCACGATTCAGACCGCGTACCACAACAAGCCATCTTCATGCTCACCCTCCGTCTCGCTTTCGCGTGCCTCGTCGCGCTCGCGGTCCCCGCCGCCGGGCGGGCCGCGCCGCCGGCCAAGTTCTTCGCGGCGCACTGCCACGCGTGCCACGACGCCGATACCAAGAAGGGCGGCCTCGACCTCACCGCGCTCGCGTTCGATCCGGCCGACGCGGAGAACGTCGCCCGGTGGGTGAAGGTCCACGACCGCATTTTGGCCGGCGAGATGCCGCCCAAGAACAAGCCCCGCCCAGATGCGGCCGACATCGCCGCGGCGACGAAGTCGCTACATGATGACCTCGTCGCGGCCGAGCGGAAGGCGACCACCGCCGACGGCAAGACGCGGCTCCGGCGGCTCACCCGCGGCGAGTACGAGAACACCGTCCGCGACCCAGGGCCAGCGCATCTAAATCAAGGGCTTTTCGAGGGTTTTGCGGTCCCAGTATCCAGTTCGCACCTAGAAAACTCAGACGATGCTCACGACCCCTTGGAAACAGAGGTCGTTTTCAAGGCAATTTAGATACGTTGGCCCTGGGGGTCGTCGCCGAACGCGGAAAGGAACATCCAGTTCACTCGAATACACAAGTGGGCGTCTCGCGACCTCAACTCCGAGCGAGGGAAGCATTAATCCCAACCTAACGACGGGCGTGATTGCCGTAGTCTTCGTGGCATCGAGCGTCGCCGCCTACCTCTGGAAACGGCATCTCCAGCACCGGGACCAGCGCGACATGGAGCGGGATCCGCTGGTCATGCACTTGGGCGACCCGGGCGATCCGGTGCGGGTGGACATCAACCTGAAACTGATGGAGTACAAGTACCAGGACGTGTGGTACTACGACAAGCTGTTCTGGCACGTCGCCGCGTGGGTGACGACGGTCGGCGTCCTCCTCCTCAGCCCGCTCGGGCGAGGGAACCCTGGGGCGGACCCGAACGCGCTCCCCCTGTTTCCAGGCGTCATGGTCGTGTACGGGTTGTTCGCCTTCCTCTCGGGGTACTTCCTCAGCAGACTCCTGGGGCATCGCATCAGGAGCGTTCTCGCGCTTCGGAGGGTGGCGGAGTGGCTGGGCGACCACTCGAACACAGAACCAGCGGCCCGAACCAACCGGGGCCGGTCCGCGGCGGTCTGGTACATGACCTTCGTCGATTGTCTTGGGATCGGCACGTTCCTGTACGGCGTCTGGCTGTGGACGCGCTAGTGACGTGAGGCTGGACGCGACCTTCGTCGAGGCACGTAACGGGGGTTCGAGGTCGCCCGCACCATGTGCGGCAAGGGCATGAAACTGACCGCCGTCATGGACTGGCGCGTAACGACGGCCGACGGATGCGGCGGTACGTCCTCGACCGGCTACTCGGCCGGCCCCCCGCCCCGCCGCCGCCGAACATTCCCGCCGTCGAGCCGGACGTGCGCGGCGCGGTCACCATCCGCGAGCAACTCGACAAGCACCGCAACACCGCGGCGTGCGCGTCGTGCCACGCGAAGATGGACCCGCCCGGCTTCGCGCTGGAAGAGTTCGACGTGATCGGCGGGCGGCGCGCCCGCTACCGCTCGCTCGGCATCGGCGACCCGGCCCCGCGCGGGAACATCGACCCGTTCATCGGCATGGGCTTCAAGCTCGGCCCGAAGGTCGATGCCAGCGGCGTGCTGCCGGACGGGCGGACGTTCACCGGCGTGACGGAGTTTCAGGCGCTGCTCGCGGCCGACCGCAACTTGTTGCTCACGAACCTCGCGAAGCAACTGGCAGTCTACTCGACCGGCCGCGGGGTGTCGTTCGCGGACCGCGACGCGATCGCGACCGTCGTCGCCGCGACCGACACGAACGGAGGCGGCGTCCGCACGTTGGTACACGACCTGGTTCAGAGCCGACTGTTCCGAACGCGGTGATCCTTGTCTTTGCCCTCTCCCCTTGCGGGAGAGGGTGGCGAGTCTGAAGACCGGGTGAGGGGGCGCTGAGCGACACGATACAGGCGAAGCAGTCTTGATGCGCCGAGCGGACCCCTCACCCGTCGGCGAAGCGCCGCCACCCTCTCCCGCAAGGGGAGAGGGCCAAGAAACGGGACGACCGCTAAACCTGTCCCCACTCGCACCCAGAACACATCTGGTCGTTCTGTTGCCAGCGTCCCAACAGGCGCGCCGACGCCGTTTCCGTCTACCTGTGCCCTTCCTTTTGCCGATGGCGCGGTCCGCGCCCCTCCGATGGACGAGTAGCCGCTACGGACGCGGCCTTACCACGGAAGGGTATCTACCATGCGTCGATTGATTCTGGCCGCGCTCGGCGTGTTCGCCGTCGCCGGCGTCGCCTCCGCTCAGCAACCCCAGTACCAGCCCCGGGCCCAGTACCCCGCGTCGTACCCGCCGGGCGCCGTGGCCGCGACGCCGGTGCAACCGGCCTCCGGGGCCACCGTGATCCGCGGCAACGGCTGTACGAACTGCGGTCCCGCGGCCGGGTCGGCGGCCCGCGGCGCGTTCACCATGTCCAACGTGACCGGCGGCAACTGCGGCCTCGGCAACGGGTGCCAGAACGGCTGCGGCAGCGTGAAGAGCGACCTCGCGTTCCACTTCGGCACGTGCAAGCAGTTCTTCGCGCCGTGCGGCCCGACGTGCGGCGGCCTGTGGACCAAGTGCCCGACGCAGGGGTTCGCGCAGCCGTGGGGCACCGGCTACGGCTGCCCGCCCGCTTACGACAGCCACAACAACCACTAAGAGAAGTCGCAAGTCGTCAAGTCGCAAGTCGAAGGCAGTCAACCGCCTTTGACTTGCGACTATTTCCGGAGGCGGTTCCACAACTTGCCGAACCGCTCGCCGAGCCACCACCGCGGCTTGCACTGCGGGCCGTAGGTCAGCCCGAACCGCCCCATCGCGATGTCGGTAATGCCGGACACCACCTCGCCGGGGTCGTCGGACACGATGAGCTGGTCCAGGTCGGTCGCGTCGATGGTCTTCTCGGTCACCATTAGCCGCAACTGGTCCATGAGCGGGCGCCAGTAATCGGCACCCATCAGCGCGACGGGGAAGTTCTGGACCTTGCCCGTCTGGATCAGCGTCGCCACCTCGAACAGTTCATCCAGCGTACCGAACCCGCCGGGCAGCACCACGAACGCGTAGCTGTACTTCACCAGCATCAGCTTGCGGACAAAGAAGTACTCGAAATCGACCCACGAATCGACGTACGGGTTCGGCTTCTGCTCCAGTGGCAGAACGATGTTGCACCCGAGCGACCGGCCGCCGACCTCCTTCGCGCCGCGGTTGGCCGCCTCCATGATGCCCGGCCCGCCGCCGGT
>JAYUBA010000959.1:0-4779 GCA_043741075.1 Frigoriglobus sp. | reverse complement strand
CCGCCGACTTCAAGGGCAAGCGCGTCCTGATCGTCGCGGGCAGCAGGAGCCACGGGCCGGGCGATCACGAGTTCTTCGCCGGCAGCGCAATTCTGATGGACCTGCTGAAGCAGACGCCCGGCGCGTTCCCGATCATGGCCCGCGACGGGTGGCCGAAGAACGAGAAACTGTTCGACACGGCCGACTGCATCGTGATGTACATGGACGGCGGCGGCGGGCACCCGGCGATCAAGCCGGACCGCATGAAGTTGATCCAGAAGCAACTCGACCGCGGCGCGGGGTGGGTGAACCTGCACTACGCGGTGGAGTACCCGGTGAAGGCCGGTGACCGCGACATCGCCGGGCCGGTGAAGGGCTGGCTCGGCGGCTACTACGAAACGGGCTATTCGGTCAACCCGCACTGGGACGCGAACATCCGCACCCTGCCGAAGCATCAGATTTCACGCGGCGTGAAGCCGTTCACGATCCGCGACGAGTGGTACTACGGCATGCGCTGGACCGACGACATGAAGGGCGTCACGCCGATCCTGCAAGCGCTCCCGCCGGACGGCACCCGCGGCACCGAGTACACGAAGGCCCGCAAGGGCGAGATCGAGACGATGGCGTGGGCCTTCGAGCGGCCCGACCAAGGCAAGGGCCGCAGCTTCGGGTTCACCGGCGGGCACTTCCACCGCAACTGGTCCGACGAGAACTTCCGTCGCGTGGTGGTGAACGCGATCCTCTGGTCCGCGAAGGTGGATGTGCCGGAGGGCGGCGCGAAGGTGGAGTTCGACGCGGCCGATTTGAACAAGAACCTGGACTGGAAGGGGAAGGGCAAGCCAACGACCGAGGGGTTCAAGCCGATCCTACCGCCGAAGTGACTGTGCGCGCCTTGCCCAAGGCTCCCACGATGAAGATCAAGGGGTACAACTTCTCGAAGTACCACAGTTTGGCGAAGTAGAAGCCGATGGGGCTGGGGTCGCGGAACCGGCCCGATTCGACCGCGTCCACGAGCCACGCGACGCCGCGCTGTATTTGCTCGTCTTGACTGAGCGGGGGGCGTAAGCCCCCTGTGTCGGGGTCCACAGGGGGCTTACGCCCCCCGCTCAGAATATCGAGCAGCACCTCCACCGCGAGCGCCGTCTCCTCCACGCTCGACGGGCAGTCCTTCGCGCCGCCCCACCCGCCGTCGGCGTTCTGCACGGACAGCAGGTAATCCACCCCGCGACGGCACTCCGGCGACTCCTTCAACCCCAGGTCGCGGTACGCGGCGAGGACGCGTGCCGTGCCGTAGACGGGGTTGATGTCGTCCGGCGCGTGCTGGTTGCCGAACCACAGCGGAAGCCACGACCCGTCTGGGCGTTGTTCACGCGCGAGGTAATAGATACCTGCCCGGGCCGCATCACAGAGCATGTCGTTGAACTTGAAGAGCGTCGTCCACGACTCCCCGGCGTCGTTGATGGCGGCTTCCAGCACCGGCGTCTCTTCCTCGTTGGTGCCGGGAGTGTAACCGAACCACCGTCGGCCCCACGCGGCGTACGCGCGGAGGACGTGCGCGGTCAGGTCGGCGCCGCTCCGGTCGAACGGCAACCGCCCCCACCCGCGGCAGAACGTTGGCCAACCGCCGTCCCGATTCAGGAGAAAGAGCGTCCAGAACAGCCCCCGGAAGGCGTGGAGTTGCTCCCACCGCGAGGGCGGAACGGGACGCGGATCGAGTGCGGCCACCGCGAGTAGCGCCCCTGGGGTGTCGTCGCAGTCGGGGACGCCGCCGGGCAGGTCGGTCCAGGCCCAGCCGCCGGGGTCCGCGCCGGTGTACGGGTGCCGCTCCTTATACTGCTGCTTCAGCAGCCACTCGAGAATCTGCTCCTTCGTGTCGAGCGACTCGAGGTCGCCGGCGGCGGCCAAGGCGTTCACGCTCAGCGTCGTCACCCACGTCGCAAGGTTCGTGTCGATCGGCCAACTTCCGTCCGAGCGCACGGAGTTCGCGATGAACCGCACGCCTTTGTCGATTACCTGCTGCTCCGCGGGCGAGCGCCGCCGGCGGATGCTCGCGAGCGCCATCACGACGAAACTCGTGAGCGGGGTCGCTTCGAGGTAGCCGCCGCTGGTCGGCTGGATGCGGCGGAGCACCTTCAGCGTGTACCCGCGGGCGAGCCGCCGCACCGCGTTGCGGATCGGATTCCGCGACCGCTTGTGGTGGTGAACGCACTGCCCGATCGCGATGAGCGCGGGAAGCGCGTAGCTCACCACCGGCATCTTCGCGAAGCGATACCAGCTCTGCGGCAGGCACGCGGCCTCGAACGGGAGCCGCGGCACTTCTTCCCACTTCACCAGACCGGCCAACGCGCACGTCATCAGGATGGGAACCGAGAACGTGTGATCCTTGCCGTAGCGGAAGCGGATCGCGGCGGCCCGGCGCGCCGGCAGCGCGCCCGCCATCTGCGTGATGTAGTTCTCCACGCCTACGACCGTATCCGTGTAGTCCTTCTCGCCGGTCAGTCGGAATGTGGCGCGGCACAGCATCGTCGTCGAGATGTTCGAGAAGCTCTTGACCGTGTCGCCCCAACCGCCGTCGGTGTTCTGATGCTCCGCGAGCCACTTCACGCCCGCGTCGATGAGCGGGCGGTGCTCGAACGGGTTCACGAGGTGCAGCGCTACTACCGCGGTCGCGGTGGAGAGCGCGGAAGTCGAAAGCTCGCCGACCCAGTGCCCTTCGGGCACGCGCTCGGCGAGGAGGGCGTCGCGGGCGACGAGGTACGCGGCCCGGAGGCGGTCGGCGGGGATCATGCCAAAGCCATTTCGTTCAAGCGCGCGGGGTAGCTGCGTCGATTGTAGGAACTGAGCGATTCCCGCAGACGAGGGCGCCCGCATGTCCGCGATTCACCCGGTCGAACTGAGCGCCTGGGACGGCCCGCTGCCGGCGACCGAGCGGGCCATCGCTACCGACGCGCTCGAAGCCGGGCACGTCCTGTTCCTACCAAACCTCCGGTTCGAGTTGAGCGCGGCCGAGCGCGCGTACCTCACGCCGGACACCGTGGGCAAGTCGAAGAACGTCAGCTACGACCCGGCGAGCGGCAAGATGGGCGGGATGAACGTTGCGCCGCTAAAGGTCCACGACCTTCGCGCGCTCATGGACCGGTTCGCGGCGTCCACGCGTGACCTGCTCGCGACGCTCCTCCCGTCGTACGCGGGCGGGTTGCACCAGGCCAAGACGAGCTTGCGGCCGGTGGAGATCGCGGGGCGCAAGCAGACGTGGCGGAAGGACGACACCCGGCTGCACGTAGACAGCTTCCCGAGCCAGCCGAGCAACGGGAAGCGCATCCTGCGGGTGTTCACCAACGTGAACCCGGACGGTCGCCCGCGGGTGTGGAAGGTGGGCGAGCCGTTCGAGTCGGTGGCGCGGAAGTTCTGGGACACGCTCCGCGCGCCGCTGCCCGGCGAGCGCGCGATCCTCGCGGCCGTCCGCGTCACGAAGGCCGTCCGCACCCGGTACGACCACTACATGCTGAAACTGCACGACGCGATGAAGCAGGACCCGCAATATCAGGCGCGGTTCGAGGCGGCCACGCACCACTTCCCTGCGAACAGCACGTGGGTGTGCTTCACGGATCAGGTGTCGCACGCGGCCGTGAGCGGCGCGCACCAGTTGGAGCAGACGTTCTGGGTGGATGTGAGCGTGCTGCGGAACCCGGAGTCGGCTCCGCTGCGGGTGCTGGAGTCGCTCGCGGGGCGGAGATTGGCGTAAGCGAAGAGTAGCCGCACGAGGAACGCAGAGAAAGACACGATCCGAGAAGAACAGAGATTGTTTTCAACACTGTCTTCCGTCTGAATCGTGTCTTTGTCTGCGTTCCTCGTGCGGCTCGTCTTTACAAACCCAGGTTGTCCAGGTCGTCCACGAGCCGGTCGAGGTCGTCCTTCGGTCCCTGCGGCTTGTCCGCCTGGCGCTTCGGGATGCCGACCGACATGCCGACCGCGCCGCGGCCGTCGTTCACCAACTCGCGATCCCGCTCCTGAACCGCGGCACTCAACGCGTCGGTCACGTCGCCGCCGAAGAGGCGACTCAGGTCGATCTTCAGCCCCCCGACGACACCGGTGTCCGCGCCCGCGATCGCCGCCGTCTTGTACTCCGGGAACATGATCGCCTGCTGCGGGCACACGCGGCTGCACGCCGGGCACCCCTTCTTACACTGGTCCTGGTTCTCGACCAGAATGCGCTCGATGGAATCGACGCCGTAAACGCCGAACAGGCAGAAATCCAGGCACTCCAGGCAGTTCGTGCAGCGGCTGTAGTCGATCACCGGGTACCAGCGGCGGCCGGCCGGCGCGAGCATCGCCTCCGGGGTGAACGCCCGCTGCGCCGCGGGCACTTCCTCCAGGTCCGGCTTCGCGAGCGAGAGGCCGAGTTGAATGATCGCGGGGCTGTTCGCGGCCTTCGCGCGGGCCTTCGCGTCGCGCCGGTCGCGGCACTCCGCGACGATCCGCCCGACCTCCGCGACGTACGCCTCATACTTGTTGGAGTCGCGCAGGTCGAGCGTGTACACGTGCCGGTCGGGGATCGTTCCCGCCGCGCCGATGGCCTCCGGCTTGTCCACGGGCGTGTCGGTTTCCGCCTCGTCCTCGTCGTCTTCGCTGGGTGGCTTCAGTTTCGTTTCGCCGAAGTGGCCCTTGATGCCGCTGCGGTCCAACAGCCAGAACGCGGCCCGCGGGTACAGCCACGACAGCACCACCATGTCGCCCTTCACGGACTCCAGGAAGAGCCGGCCGGTGTGGTCCGGACCGAGGTCGTACAGGTTGGGCACG
>JAYUBA010000958.1:0-4781 GCA_043741075.1 Frigoriglobus sp. | reverse complement strand
GCTCGTCCTGGGTGGCCTCGGCCTGTGGCGCGTGCTACACCGCGGGCCATCGTTGTAGGACAGGCTTCCAGCCTGTCGTGGATTGGACAGGCTGGAAGCCTGTCCTTCTTCTTCTGCACGTAGACGGCGCGGTCGCGGGTGAGCCGCGCGGTGTCGGCCACCGACAGCACGAACACGTCGGTGCGGGCCGCGTCCACCACGCGGGCGTACCGCTGCTTGTCGCCCGTGCCGCCCACCACACCGCCCACAGCAAGCACGCGCTTGCTGCCGTCCTTGAACGTCACGGCGAGCGTCGCCTCCGGCTTCTCCAGGCCGAACAATTTCGGGTCGCCGTCCGCGTCTACCGCGTACCGGTCCACCTGGAGCGCGGTCAACCCGCCGAGCAACTCGGTGACCGCCCGCGGGTCGATCGCGTCGGCCGGCGCGGCCGGATCGACCCACGCCGTGCCGGCCTTCTTCAGCGCGAACGCCTTGTCGCCGCGGGTGATCTCTACGGCCTCCGCCTGGAACGCGTCCAGCGCCCACGGCTTCCGCACGCGGTACTCGCCCAGCACCTTCGCCGCTTCCGCCTTGCCCAGAAGCGCGACCACGCCCGTCGCGCCCGCGGTCGCGTACACGCGGCCGTCCGCGGCCGTCTTCCCGACGCGAAGCACAAGCACCTCCTTGTCGCCGTTCGTGACGGTCCACGTCGCCTCCGGGTTCTCCAAGCCGAAGGTCTTCAGTTCCGCCGGGGCCGGCTTGTCGGCGACCCAGTCGCTCGCGCGGAGCTTCGCGAGTTCGGCCACGAGGTCGTCGAGCGCGGCCTGCTCGGCGTCGGTCGCGAGCGGCGCGGTCACCTTCCAGGTGCCGTTCACCTTGGCGAAGGTGACCTTCCGCGGGCCGCGCTCCAGTACGAGCTTGTCCGCGTCCACGAACTTGCCCACGGTGCGGTCGCGGAACGACACCGCCGGGGCGAGCAGCTTGTTCGCGAGCGCGGCCGGCAGCACGCCGCCGGCCGCGTCCGGGGCGGCCGATTCCACCGCGGCGTAGCGGTCGCCGTCGGGCTTCGCGGGATCGACCGGCCGACCCAACCGCAGCGCCTTCCGCTCCGCCTTCGCGCCGACGGTGAGCGCGATCACCGCTTCCGGCGGCTCCAACCCGTAGAGCTTGAACACCTCGTCCTTCTTGCCGAACGCGACCACCTTCTCGGCGCGGAGGCGACTCAGCGCGTCCGCGAGTTCTTCCACGAGCGGCTTGTCGGCCTTCTGCTTCGCGGGCTTCACCACGTCCCAGCCGTCGCCCGCGCCCGGCGCGAGTTCGAGTTCCTCCTTCCCCTTCACCCTGACGATACCGAGCAACTCGTCCGGCTTGAATGTGAGTAGCGTGCGGTCGGCGAAGTCGAGCTTGGCGCGCGTGAGCGCCTGCACCGCGAGCGCGGGAACCACGCCCACCGCCTTGCCGCCGTCCACGCGCACGAACCGCCCGCCGAGCGGGTCCGGCTTGCCGAGTTGCACCGTGTGCGTCGCGGGCTTGTCGCCGGCGAGGGTGATTGTCACCGTGTGTTCCGGCTTCTCCAGTCCGAAGTCGGCCCACCTCACCGCGTCGCCGTAAGCGGCCAGCCGTTCCACCGGCAGCGGCGCGAACGTGAACGCCACCTGCGCCGCGACGACCGCGTCCACGGCGAACGCCGCGCCCTCGGCCTTCCACGCGCCCTTGTCGTCCTTCGTGAGGGTGACCGCGGCCTCCGGCTTGTCGCCGGCGATCTGAACCTTCGCGATCTTCGCCGGGTCGAGGAACAGCAGGTTGCGGTCGAGCAGCGCGAGCGGCGACGTGCGCACCGCGGACAGGTACGCGGCCGGCAGCACGAACACCGGCGCGGCCGGGTCGTCGAGCCGCGCGTACCGGTCCTGCCCGCCGGGCGTGACGCCGCCGATCACGACGGTCTTCGTAACCGGGCGCTCGCCGTCGGTGGTCTTCTCCGTGTACGTCACCTTCACCTTCGCGAACGGCTTGTCGAACCCGTACTTGGCGGCATCGGGCGCGGCGAGCGCCTCGTAATTCGTCGCGGGGAGAACGGACAACGCGCCGACGGTCGGCTGCGCGTCGAGGAACTTCACCGGGGCCGCGAACGGGCCGGACAGCTTCCAGTCGGTGCCGTCCTTCGCCAGTGCAAACGACTCGGCCGGCGCGTCGGGGCGCGTGATCTCCACGCCGGTCAGCTTGTCCAGGGGCACCGACCACACCTGAAGCGGCAACAGCTTCAGCGCGCCGGACGCGAGCGCGTCGGTGGTGGCGACGGGCAGCGCGAACACCGCGCCGCCGTCGAGCCGGGCGAACACCTCCGCTTTGCCGGGCCGCGGGCCGCCGACTTCGAGCTTGTAGGTGCGGCCGGTGCTGAACGCGAGCGCCGCGGTGAGCTTCGGCTTGTCGAGGCCGAACGCGGCCGGGTTCGTGCCGTCGGCGACGAACTCGGTCGCCTCCAGCCCGGACACCTGCGCGAGCAGCGCGTTCGCGTTCTGCGGGTCGGCCTCGGACGCGACCGGCGCGGCCAGCTTCCACACGTCGCGGCCGTCCGGTGCCTTCTCCTGCTTGAGCGCGAAGCCGCTCGCGCCGTCCACCGTGACGCCGGTGAGCCTCACCTTGGGGTCGGCGGTGTCGAACAGCTTGCGGCTGCGGTACGCGACCGGATCGCGCCGGAAGACCGGTTCGAGCCGCTCCGGGAACAGCTTCGCGGTGAGCCAGCCGGGCGCGGGCGGGCCGCCGAGGCGGTCGGCGACGAGCGCGACCCGCGGCCAACCCGCCAGTTGCACCGGCAGCTTGCCCGCGGCGAGGTCCGGCGCGCCGACGAGCAGCTTGTACTCGCGGGCCGGCGCGTCCGGCTCGCCCTCCGGCCGCTTCTCGCGGACCGTCACCGCGACCGCGACGCACGCGGCCGGGTCGAGGCCGCGGGCCTTGGGGTCGGCGCGGTACAGGTCGGTGTCGGCGTCGCCGCGGAAGCCCGCGAGGCGGGCGAGGAGTTCGTCCACGCGGGCCGCGTCCGCGAGCAGCGGGTTCGGCTTCTGGTCGATCTCCCAACTGTCCCGTTGCGCCGCCGGGGCCGTCGCCTTCGGGTCGCCCTTCTTGCGGGCGAGCGCCAGCGGCGGCTTGCCCGGCTGCGTGAGCGTGACCGCCTGCACTTCGTCCGTGCTGAAGCGCGCGACGCGCGAATCGACCAGATCACCGGCCCGCGCGAACAGGTCGCCGAGCTTCTCCGCGGGCACCGTGAACAGTTGCGGGTTGCCCTCGATCTGCGCGTACCGGTAGACGGTCTCCACCTTCTGTGTGATCGTGCGCGGCGGCGCGCCCGGCGGGCCGGGGATCGGAACCGACTCGTCGCGCGTCGTCACCTTCGCCACGCCGCCGAGCTTCACCGTGACCGTTGCGCCCTTCGTGGTCACGCCCACGGTCTGCTTCGGCTTCTTCAATTCCTCGCGCGGGTCGCGAACCGTTTCGGGGTGGAGCCGAACGACCGCCGCGGCGAACGGTTCCAGCGGAACGGGGAACAGGCGCGCGATGGCGAACGGCTGCTCCGGGTGCGCGCCCTGCGCGGCCGGGATGAAGTCCTCGACCCACAGGTCCGGCACCGCGGCGAGCACGCGCTGGAGCGCGGCCGGGTCGGGGCGGTTGCGGACCGGCGCATCGACCGCCCACGCGTCGGCGAGCCGGTCGGGCGGCACGCTCGCCTCCGCGTTCTTCTCGGTCACGGTCGGGGCGGTCGTCGGCCCCATCCGGGCAAGATTCTGGATGGCATCCCGGTATTGTTTCGTCTCTCCCTCATCGAGAATTAGCGTGAGTCTCCTCACAAAGTCTTCCCGGGGCAACTCCCGGTTCTTCAAGGGTTGAAGCTTCGCCAGGAGGGCTTCAGGCACCGCCGCGTCCCGTAGAGCCGCGGACTTGCTGTCCGTCAGGTTGAACCGTTCGACCCGCGTGAGCGTGAACGTCCCGCTCATCGGCCACGGCGTCGCGCCGAACACCTTCGGCGCGTCCGTGGTGACCACGCGGATCTGCTCGACGCCCGCACCGGGCAGCGACACGGAACTCGGCGGCGGGGTTTCCGGCGGCGGCATCCCGGGCGCGGCGAACGGCGGGGCGGTGCCGGCGAGCTTCACCCGCTCCACGTCCGAGAACAGTTGGCGGCGGCGGTACGCGTCGGCCGGGCGGCGGAGCACCGGCATCACGTCGGGGCCGAGCTTCAGCACCTCGCCCGCGTCGCCGACGCGGACGAACGCGGGGCGCGTGAACGGCGACTCGCCGGGCTTCAGGTCCGGCTCGCCGAACGTGAGCGCGTACTCCTTGCCGCCGGCGGTCACCTTGACCGCGAGCGGCTTCTGGGCGTCGGCGAGGCCGAACGCGGCGAGGCCCGCGTCCGCGGGCACCGGCACCGGCTGGAAGCGGGTGCGGAGCGTGCCGAGCGCTTCGACGAGGTCGTGGACCTCGCCGGCGCGGAGGGGCCAGCCGCCCGGTTGCGTCCACCCCGCCGCGGTGAGCGCGAACGCGAACGCGTCGCCGCCGGCCGGCGCGACCTCGATGCGGGTGACGGTCGCGGCGGTGAAGTCCGCCTCCAGCGCCGCGAGCGCGGGCGGGTCCGGCGGCGCGGCCTTCGGCGCGGTGGCCGGCACCCACGCGTCGCCCTTCCACAGCCACACGCCGGCCGCGGCGGCAACGATCACCAACAGAAGGGTACTCTTCCAGTTCATCTTCGATCACCAACGGGAGTGGTTTTTCTGGCCCTCTCCCCTTGCGGGAGAGGGTGGCGGTCAACG
>JAYUBA010000957.1:0-4783 GCA_043741075.1 Frigoriglobus sp. | reverse complement strand
GAATACCGGCGGGCTTACGCCGCCGCTCGCCAGTTATCGCGTCACTTCTTGAACTCGCTCTCGTCGATCTTCTCCAGCATCGTAATCTCGGTCACTTCGGCTTCGATGAACTGCTTGCCGTCGTGCTTGACGAGGATCTTCTTCGGGAGCGGCACGCCGGCCTTGTTCTTCATGTACTCGGTAACGATCCGCTCCTCGGTGATCTCCTTGCCGGTCGCCTGGTCCGTCGTGCGGTGCTCCAGCTTCGCCAGCAGCCCCGTTTCCTTGTCGAAGTAGAGGCTCACGTCCTTCTGATCCTTCGCCGACGCGCGGATGCCGACGACCTTCTTCCCCTCCACCTTGTCCTCGCCGATGATGCTCAACTCGTACTTCTTGTCCTTCAGCGGTACGAGTCGGCCGACCTGCATCATGTACCTGACATCCTTCATCGCCGCCTTCACCTTGTCGGCCTCGTCCACCGCCTTGCCGTTCACTTCGAGGGTGACCTTGTCGCCGTTGACGAGGGTGAAGATGCTCACGTTCTGGCCGCCCGCCTTTAACTCCAGCGTGTCCCGGAACTTGTCGGGGATCATGTACGACGTGTCCTGCGTGAACTCGACCTCGCCCAGGCCGGGAAGGTCGATCTTGCCCTTCGTTTTGAGGCGCGCGGCCTTGTTCTTGGTCAGGAAGTCCTCGCCGCCGTGGGCCTTGATGGCCTTCGCGAGGATGTCCTTCGGCTCGTCCGCGGCCCGCGCTGGCACGAGAGCCAACGCGAAGACGACCGCGACGGACAGGAGCAGGGTGCGCGACATGAAGGTCTCCGTTCGGGGGAAGGGCCGGGGCGATGTCATGCTATTCGGGACGTGGCCGGAAGTATTGGTCGCCCGCGTGATGACGCCCGCCGGGCGGGGGCGTTTCACGCGGGGTGTACGCGGTGCGGGAGCGGCTTCCCGGCCAACCCCGCGAACAGGTTCGCGACGGACAACTCCGCCATCCGCCTTCGCGTTTCCTCCGTCGCGCTGCCGAGGTGCGGCGTGATGATGACGTTGTCGAGCGTCAGAAGCGGGTGATTTCGCGGCAGCGGTTCCGGGTCGGTCACGTCGAGCGCCGCGGCGAAGATGCGCTTCGCCGCCAGCGCCTCCGCGAGCGCGTCCTTGTCTACCACCGCGCCGCGGGCGACGTTCACGAGAGTCGCGGTCGGCTTCATGCGCGCGAGTTCGGCGCGGCCGATGAACCCGCGCGTTTCTGGCGTGAGCGGCACCGTCAGCACCACGAAGTCCGCGGTCGCGAGCAGTTCGTCCTTCGTCGCGTACCGCGCGCCGAGGGCGATTTCCGCCTCGTCGCTGCGGTGGCGGTTGTGGTACAGCACCGTCATGCCGAAGCCGTTGGCGCGGCGCGCGACCTGCCGCCCGATGCGGCCCATGCCGAAGACGCCGAGCGTGCTGGAATGCACCTCGCGGCCGAGTATGAACGACGGGTCGTACCGGGTGAAGTCCGGGCCACGGGCGTAGCGGTCGCCTTCGACGACGCGCCGCCCGGCCGCGAGGATGAGCGCGAACGCGAGGTCGGCGGTGGCTCCGTCGAGGATGCCCGGCGTGTTCCCGACCGGAATCCCGCGTGCGGTCGCGGCGTTCACGTCGATGTGATCCACGCCGACGCCGAAGTTGCTGACGAGCTTGAGGCCGGGGAACCGGTCGAGCATCGCGGCGTCAACGGTGGGGTGGCCGTAGGTGTAGATGGCATCGACGCGGCCGGCGGCGTCCCACGGCAGCAGTTCGACGCGCCCGCCGAGCAGTTCCAGCACGACCGGCGACACCGGGAGATCGGCGAGTACGCGGGGGAGGGGCATGGTGAACTCTTGCGATTGGTTCCAAAGTTCCAGGGTCTTACGACCCTGGCTACCGACAGCCGCCCTTCCAGGGCTTCAGGAGAGAGTTGTATTAGCCCCGGAGGGGCGGCTGTCGGTAGCCAGGGTCGTAAGACCCTGGTTGCAAGCGCGTCCGCCGACTTGACTTTCGACCCGCGATCGCCCACACTTGCATGTGAAGCCCACCGCGCGCCCCTTCCGCATCGCAATCACACATGCGCTTTACCCTGCCGAAGTTCGCTTCCGCACTCGTCGCGCTCGCGGCGCTCGCGCCGCTGGTGGTCGCGGAGAACCGCACGGGCGAGCAACTCTACAAGCAGATGTGCGCGCGGTGCCACGGGGCCAAAGGCGAAGGCGCGAAGAACTACCCGGTCCCGCTCACCGGCGATAAATCGCTGCCGCAACTCACGGCCGTGATCGCCCGCACCATGCCCGAAGGCGAGCCGGAGAAGCTCGACGCGGAGGGCGGCAAGCGCGTCTCCGCGTTCGTCTACGACGCGTTCTATTCGCCCACCGCGCAGGCGAAGGCCAACCCGCCGCGCGTGGAACTGTCGCGGCTCACCGTGAAGCAGTATCGGAATAGTGTCGCGGACGTGCTCGGTAGTTTCCGCACGTCGCCGAAGCCGGACGACAAGCAGGGGCTGCGCGGCGAATACTTCAACGCCCGCGGCTTCCAGCAGAACAAGCGCGTCATCGACCGCACCGACGCGGAGGTGACGTTCGACTTCGGTAAGGAGGGGCCGAAGGTCGATCCCGAACCCAAGGAGAAGTTCGACCCGAACACGTTCTGCATCAAGTGGGAAGGCTCCGTGTGGGCACCGGATACGGGGACGTATGAGTTCGTCGTTCGCACCGATCACGCGCTGCGGCTCTGGGTCAACGACAACAAAAAGCCGGCGCTGGATGCCTGGGTGAAGTCCGGGACCGACACCGAGTTTCGCGTAAGCGTGTTCCTGCTCGCGGGCCGCGCGTACCCGATCCGGCTGGAGTTCTCGAAGGCGAAGCAGGGCGTGGACGACTCGAAGAAGAATCCGAACCCGCCGGTGAAGCCCGCGTTCGTCTCGCTCAACTGGAAGCGCCCGAACCGCGCCGTCGAGGTGATCCCGGCGCGCAACCTCACGCCGCTGAAGTTCCCCGAAGTGGCGGTGGTCGAGACGCCGTTCCCGCCGGACGACCGCAGCCTCGGCTGGGAGCGCGGCACAACCGTGTCGAAGGAGTGGGACGCCGCGACCACCGACAGCGCGCTCGAAGCCGCCGCGTATGTCGTCGCGCGACTGCCGGAACTGACCGGGGCGCAGCCGGGCGCGGCGGATCGCGGCGCGAAGGTGAAGGCGTTCTGCCGCACGTTCGCGGAGCGCGCCTTCCGCCGCCCGCTCACCGACTCCGAGAAGACGCTCTTCATCGACCGCCAGTTCGACGCGACCCCGGATACCGACCTTGCCGTGAAGCGGGTCGTATTGCTCGTGCTGAAGTCGCCGCGGTTCCTCTACCCGGACGCGGGCACATCGCCGGAGCAGTTCGCGACCGCCACGCGGCTCAGTTTCGCGCTGTGGGACGCGCCTCCGGACAAGGAGTTGCTCGACGCCGCGACCGCCGGCAAGCTCGGCACGCGCGACGAAGTCGCGAAGCAGGCGGAGCGGATGCTGACCGACCCGCGCGCGAAGGCCAAGCTCCGCGAGTTCCTCGTCATCTGGCTGAAGCTCGATCAGGTGAAAGAACTCGCGAAGGACGCGACGCGGTTCCCCGGCTTCGACGCGGACCTCGCCTCCGACCTCCGCACCTCGCTCGAACTGTTCCTCGATGATGTCGTGTGGAGCACGTCGTCGGACTTCCGCCAACTGCTCCTCGCGGACGAAACGCACCTCAACGGTCGGCTCGCGAAGTTCTACGGTGCGGACCTTCCGCCCGACGCGGGCTTCAAGAAGGTGAAGTTCGAGGCCTACAAGCGGGCCGGCGTTCTCACGCACCCTTACGTCCTGTCGTCACTGGCGTATACGGCGGAAACGTCGCCGATCCACCGCGGGGTGTTCGTCGGCCGCGGGCTACTGGGGATTGGCATCAGGCCGCCGATGGAGGCGTTCACGCCGCTCGCGCCCGACCTGCACCCCGGCCTGACCACGCGCGAGCGCGTCGCGCTGCAAACGAAGGCGATGGCGTGCGCGAGTTGCCACACCGTGATGAACCCGCTCGGCTTCGCGCTGGAAAACTACGACGCCGCCGGCCGATACCGGGACAAGGACAACGCGAAGGTAATCGACGCCACGGGGAGCTACGCCACGCGGGCCGGCGCCACCGAGACGTTCGGCGGCGCGAAGGAGTTGGCCCGGTTCTTGGCGAACAGCGACGAGACGCACTACGCGTTCGCGCAGCAGGCGTTCCACCACTATGTGAAGCAACCGGTGCGGGCCTACGGGCTGACGAAACCCGACGATCTGCGGAAAACGTTTGCGGAGAACGGGTACAGTGTGCGAAAACTGATCGTGGAGATTGCCGTAACTGGTGCGCTGCGGAAGCCATAAGAACCAGGGCCGTGAGAACCAGGGCCGTGAGAACCAGGGTCGTGAGAACCAGGGTCGTGAGAACCGGGTTCTCACGACCCTGGAATCAACCCCCCCGCCTTCGGAGCCAGATCCCATGCCCGTGACCCGCACCCGGCGCGAGTTCGTTCGCGACCTCGGCATCAGCGCCGCGGCCGTGCCGTTCCTGCTCAACCTGCCGGGCCTCGCGTTCGCCAACCAGAAGCAGCGCAAGCAGCGGATCGTCTTCGTGTTCAGCCCCAACGGCATCGTGCCGAAAGACTTCTGGCCGGACGAAGAAGGGGCCGACTTCAAGCTGAAGGCGATCCTGTCGCCACTGGAGCCGTTCAAGAAGCAGACGCTCACGCTGCACGGCGTGTGCGACCGCATCCGCGGCGACGGCGACGGCCACATGCGCGGC
>JAYUBA010000956.1:0-4792 GCA_043741075.1 Frigoriglobus sp. | reverse complement strand
AAGCCGCGAACTTGACCCGGCGCGGGACGACTCCCGACGATTCGGGTACAACATCCTTACCCACCTGCCAGCCTACCTCTCATGACGGACACCGTGGTCATGGCCCAGCGCCGCGTCGGATTGTGGTTGATCGGGGCGTGCGGCGGCGTCGCGAGTACGACCGCCCTCGGCCTGTCCGCGCTCGCCCGCGGGCTGACACCGACGACCGGCATGGTCACCGCCCTGCCCCGATTCGCCGGGCACGACTTCGACGAGCCGGCCGCGTTCGTCCTCGGCGGGCACGACATCCGCACGGGGAATTTCGTCACCGCCGCGCGCGAGCTGCACGAGCGGTCGAACGTGTTCGACGAGCGCACGCTCGCGGCCTGCGCGGCCGACCTCGAAGCGTGGTCCGCGAACATCCGGCCCGGCGTGGTTTACAAGCCGAACGCCGCGATCACCGCGCTCGCCGACCGCACCGACATGCGGCACGCCCGCACGCCGCGCGAAGCCATCGACGCCATTCAAGCCGACTTGAAAGCGTTCAAGGCGGCTCACAAACTCGATCACCTCGTCGTGGTGAACGCGGCTTCGACGGAGCCGCCGTTCGAGGTGACCGACGAGCAGCAGTCGCTCGACCGCCTGATTCCCGCGCTCGACCGCTCCGCACCAGCCGCGCTGCCCACGAGCAGCGTGTACGCGTTCGCCACCATCGACGCCGGCTTCCCCTACGTGAACATGACGCCGAGCCGCGGCGCGACGCTGCCCGCCCTGGAAGAACTCGCTCGCAAGCGCGGCGTGCCGCACGCCGGCCAAGACCTGAAGACCGGCGAGACGCTGGTCAAGTCGGTGCTGGCCCCGATGTTCGCGCGGCGGAACTTGCGCGTGCTGAGTTGGGTGGGCCACAACATCCTCGGCAACCGCGACGGGCAGGTGTTGAACGACCCCGACAATAAGGCGAGCAAGGTGAGGAGCAAGGACGCCCTGCTCGCCGAACTGCTCGGCTACAAGCCGCAGACGCTGGTGAGCATCGAGTACGTCGAGTCGCTCGACGACTGGAAGACCGCGTGGGACCACATCCACTTCGAAGGCTTCTTGGGCGCGAAGATGATGCTCCAGTTCACATGGCAGGGGTGCGACTCGCTGCTCGCGGCCCCGCTGGTGATCGACCTCGTGCGGCTCGCGGCGCTGGCGCAGCGCCGCGGCGAAAGCGGGGTGATGCCGCACCTCGCGTGCTTCTTCAAAAGCCCCGTCAGCGGCACCGAACACGACTTCGGCAAGCAGTTCTTGCTGTTAGAAGAGTATTTGGGTTCAGCAGGGCAATAAACCAGCCGCAGATAACGCAGAAGGACGCAGATCAGAACACATTCAAAACTCTTGCTGTCTCTGATCTGCGTCCTTCTGCGTTATCTGCGGCTCTTCTTGATTCACAGGCTCACAATGCAACTGGCCTTCTCCACCAACGCCTACCTGAACCACTCGTTCGCCGACACCGTGGCGCGGCTCGCGGGCATCGGCTATCGCGGCGTCGAGATCATGGCCGATGTGCCGCACGCGTGGCCCGCGTACCTGCTCCCGGAACACAAGCAGGCGCTCCGCGACGCGCTCGCCAAGAACAACCTCGCGATCTCGAACATTAACGCGTTCATGATGCACGCGGTCAACGACCACCGGCAGAAGTACTGGCACCCGTCGTGGATCGAGCCGGACGCCAACTACCGCCGCGTCCGCATCGACCACACCAAGCGCGCGCTCACGCTGGCTAAGGAACTCGGCGCGAAGTGCATCACCACCGAACCCGGCGGGCCGCTCGAAGGGCGCCCGTGGGGCGAGTGTCTGGAGCTGTTCGTGGAAATGCTCAAGCCGGTCGTGGAGCACGCGGAGAAGGAGCAGGTGCTACTGCTCGTCGAACCGGAGCCGGACCTGCTCATCGAAACCGCGGACCAGTACCTGGAGTTCGCGTCGAAGATTTCGTCGCCGTACCTGGGCCTCAACTTCGACATCGGGCACTCGTACTGCGTACACGACGACCCCGCCGATACGGTGCGCCGGCTGGCGAAGCTGATCCGCCACGTCCACCTCGAAGACATCGCCGCGACCCGCGTCCACCACCACCTGATCCCCGGCGAGGGCGCGATCGACTTCGGCGCGACGCTCGCGGCGCTGAAGGAAGTGGGCTACGACGGGTGGGTGACGATCGAGCTTTACACCTGCCACGAGAACCCGGACCACGCCGCGAAGGTCGCCCGCGAGCGGGTGCTGAAGATCGCGGCGGGCGTGGGGGTGCAGTTCTGACCGGGCGTCACTTCTTGGCGGCGTCGGCCGGCTTCTTCCCCTGCAACCGGCCCTTCGCGGCGTCGAGCAGGCCGCCGGCGGCGTCGCGGACGATCACCTTGTGGCTGATCTTGGAACTGTGTTTGACGACGACATCGTCCCACGTGTTCCACACCCCGTTCGGGCCGGCGGACCGTACCTCCAACTCGTCGTAGAGCACGCCCGACTTGTACGCGAGGCGGAACGGCCGCCCCCACGCGTCGGTGTCCGACAGTTCGCCTTCGGGTTTCCGGAGGAACCGGCCGTCCGCGTCCGTTTCCTTGGCGACCTCGTCCGCGATCCGGGCGGCGGTTTCGCTCGTCGTGGCCCGCTCGGCCTCCCGCCGGGCGTACTTCTCCCGCGCCCGCCAGTCGGCCACGACGACGATTACCACGATCACCAGGAACTTGAGGACGAGCGGTGCCATGCAACCGAAGCCGGCCCGGAAAAAGGCCTCGGCGGTCGTCGGCGGACGGTTCGGGGTCGGAAAAGCCATCGGACGACACCTCCGCAGGCCAACGGATGCGGTGGAACGAAAATCTCGCCGCGTCAAGGGTTATCGCCCTTCAGCAGCGTCTTCGCGCTGCTGTCGCGCGCGTCTTCGAGCCACGCCACATCGCCGCTGTCCGCGAACCGCTTCACCCCGACCTGCTTGATCGCCACGTCCGGGACGACGTTCAGCGGGGTGTAGCGCGGGTGGTGGCTGTCCTTGTACGGGTCGTTCGCCTTCGCGTTGTAGCAGCAGATCATCGCCCAGCGCGGGTTGTCGCTCGTGTTCTGGTCGCTGCGGTGCAACAGGTTCGCGTGGAAGAACAACGCGTCGCCGGCTTCCATCACGACATAGACGAGCGGGAAATGGTCCGGGCGCTTCAGCAACTCCTCGACGCGCTCGCGGTCCGCGCCGGCCTGGTCGCCGGTGAGGGTGTGGTTGATGCGCCCGGCGTGGTGCGAGTTCTGGATCACCTGAAGGCAGCCGTTCTCCTTCGTACACGGATCGACCGCGACGAACGCGCTGGTCAGGTTCGGGGTCAGCACGCCGTTCTGATACCAGTAACCGTAGTCCTGGTGCCACGCCCACGCGCCGCCCACCTTCGCGTCCTTCAGAATCATCTTCGAGTGGTAGTGGTACACCTCGCCGCCGAGCAGCTTCTCGGCGCTGCGGACCATGCGCGCGCAGCGGGCGAACATGCCGTACACGCCGTCGCCGGGGTGGTTCCACAGCGACAACCGCACCACCCCGCCCTCGCCATCCGCGCGGCCGAACGACCGCTTATCGAGTTCATTGTCCGCCTTCGCGGCGCGCTTGAGGAGGTCGGTTTCCTCCGCGTCGAAGAAACCCCGCGCCAGGTAGAAGCCGGCGGCGTGGTACTCGCGAACCGCGGCATCAGAGAGGACGGCCGGCATGGTGGGAACTCCCGGCGAAAGGGGTTCGATTCTCGTCGCACTTGCGGTTACCATATTCCAAACCCGGCTCTCCCCCAACCCGCCAGTTCACACCATGCGAACGACTGCACTCGTCTCGATACTGCTCGCGGCAGCGGCCACTTCGGCGGCCGACCCGAAGCCCGCCGACAAACCGATTCCGCCGAAGGAAGCCGCGGGCAAGATGACGCTGCCCGACGGCTTTACGGCTACGCTGTTCGCAGGCGAGCCGGACGTGGTGCAGCCCATCGCCATGACGTTCGACGACCGCGGCCGGATGTGGGTGGTCGAGTGCCTCAGCTACCCGAACTGGTCGAAGGACGGTAAGGGGAAGGATCGCGTCGTCATCCTCGAAGACACCGACGGCGACGGCGTTCACGACAAGAAGACCGTGTTCCTCGACAACGGCTCGAACCTCTCCGGCATCGCCTACGGCTTCGGCGGCGTGTGGCTCTGTTCGTCGCCCAACCTGCTGTTCGTTCCGATCCTCGACGGCGACAAACCCGGTAAGCCGGTCGTCGTACTCGACGGCTGGAACATGATCGACACCAAGCACAACATCTTCAACAGCCTCGAATGGGGTCCGGACGGCTGGCTCTACGGCTGCAACGGCATTCAGGCGAAGGCGTGGGTGGGCGCGCCGGGCACGCCGAAGGAGAAGCGCACCTACATGGACTGCGGCGTGTGGCGCTACCACCCGACGCGCAAGGTGTTCGAGGCGGTCGCACACGGCACGACGAACCCGTTCGGCCTCGACTTCGACGACTACGGCGAGTTGTTCATCACCAACTGTGTGATCGACCACCTGTTCCACTTCGTCCCCGGCGGGCACTACGAGCGGATGTACGGGCAGGACGCGAACCCGCACACCTACGGGCTGATGAAGAGTTGCGTCGATTACAAGCACTGGGCCGGCGGCGACTGGACCAGTTCGCGCACCACCGGCCCCGGCGGGAAGCCGGAGCACTCCGACGCCGGCGGCGGGCACGCGCACAGCGGCGCCGCCATCTACCTCGGCGACAACTTCCCGAAGGAATACCGCAACACGCTGTTCACCGCGAACATCCACGGCAACCGC
>JAYUBA010000955.1:0-4795 GCA_043741075.1 Frigoriglobus sp. | reverse complement strand
AACGGTTCGACGCTGACGTCGGTTCCGCGAATGCACCGCTTGAGCAGCGACCAGTAGTTCTCCAAGCCGTTCGTGTGGCAGTTGCCCCGGACGTACTCTTTGGCGTGGTCTACCGCTTCGTGAACGTAGTCCGGGGCAAGTCCTTCGTAGCTCGCCAGCGCGTCCGTATAGACCGGCGTACCGGGTTCCACGTTCGCCCGGACTTCGGCCTGAACCGTACCCTTCTTGGTGTTCGGGATCACCTTCGTCCGCACCTCGCCCTTGCGCTCCAACACGCCGATCACGATAGCCTTGCCCGCCGCGCCCCGGCCGTGAATCTTCGCGGCCCGCTTGTCCTTGTGCATGTTCCGGGCCTTGCCCCCGATGAACGTCTCATCGACCTCGACTTCGCCGCTCAGCTTCCCGAACGTCCCGGTCTGCATCGCAAGGCGGATGCGGTGCAAGAGGAACCACGCCGACTTCTGAGTGATACCGAGCGCCCGGTGAACCTCGTAAGAACTAATGCCGTTCTTCGCGTTCACGATGAGCCATGTCGACGTGAGCCACTTGTCCAGTCCGAGCGGGCTGTCTTCCATCACCGTGCCGATCTTCACGCTGAACTGTTTGTTGCACCCACGGCAGCGCCAGATACGGCGACTGGCAATGAAGGCGTGATCCCTGCCCGCGCAGTGGGGGCAGGTGATGCCGTTCGGCCAGCGGATGAGGATGAAATAACTGAGGCAGTTGTCGGGATCGGAGAAGTACCGAATGGCCTCAACCAGAGTCGTCAGAACGGGCGGCGTCGGTGTGGTGTTTCCCATACCTGCATTCTAGACTAGCCGCCCGTTTGTGTCAAGTATGTTAATGCCAATAGTTCACTTCGTACATGGGCGGTTCAACCCCGGCTTCCGGTCGGTTCGCTCATCTGGCGCGCCAACTCTTCGAGTTCTCCGATGAACTCTTCGAGTTTGCGCCCACCGCCGTTCTCGATCTCGCGAATCTCGGCCAACACTTCTTCTTCGTTAAACTCACGAAGCACCATCGCGATCACCTCCGGCGTCGGGGCGATGGGCCGCGGCGCCCCCGGCGGCGCGCCGTCATCGGACGGGTCGTTCTGGTCGCTGTTCATGGTCCACCTCACTAGTGGTCGGCTCGAACGGGTCGAGCCACACCTGTCAGGATAACCGAAGACGGTTCGGATGCCTACGCGGCTCAACGTCACTCCGCGGCCAGCGAGAAGCAGACCAGTTCCTTGTCGTTGCGGGCGTACACGCACTTGTTCGCGAACGCCGGGTGCGCCCACACCACCCTCCGCCCGAACGCGGCCCCGGTCGGCTCCACCAGCTTCGCCCGGCTCACCTCCTCGTACTCCTTCGGCGACAGCTTCGCGATCACCAAGTCGCCCGTTTCCGCGAACAGAAAGTACCGGTCGCCGTTCTTCACCACGAACGCGGTGCCGGAACCCGCGCCCTTGTACTCCTCCGCTTCGACACGGCCGATCACCGGCTTGTGCGCGAACCACAGCTTCTTGCCCGTCTCCAGTTCCACCGCGCGCAACATGCCCGGCTGATCGACGCCGTAGACCGTGCCGCCGTCGATGAACGGGGTCATGTTCACCGGGTACAGGCCGCGCGCCTTCCCGGCGCGGGTCATGTCCTTGTCCGCCGCTTCCTGCCACACCACCGACACCGCGGGCTTGTCCTTGTCGAGCTTCAGCACCACCCCCGCGCCGCCGATGCCGGCCGCGAACAGCCGGTCGCCGGCCTGCCGCGGGGCCATGATCGACATGCCGTACAGCGGCTCCAGCGGGACCGTCCAGTGGACCTTGCCCGTGAGCGGGTCCAGCCCGTTGATCGCCTGCCCGTGCCACACCACCACCTGATCGCCACCGCCCGCGCGGACGAGTGTAGGCGGGGAGTAGCCGAGGTCGCGGGCGGTGAGCGCCTTCCACTTCTCGGTGCCGGTGTCCGCGTCGAACGCGACGGCGACCGCGTTCTCCCCGCCGACCGTGCAGATCAGCAGGTTCTTGTACGCGAGCGGGTGGCCGCAGAAGCCCCACGTCGGCACCTTCGCGCCGTAGTCCTTCGGGAAGTTCTTCGCCCACACGACCTTGCCGGTCTTGGCGTCCAGGCAGTGGAGGTCGCCCATCGCGCCGAGCGCGTACACCTTCCCGCCGGACACGGTCGGCGTGCAGCGCGGCCCGGCGGGGTAGCTGATCTGGTAGACGCACGGGTACTCGTGCTTCCACAGTTGGTCGCCGGTCTTGGCGTCGAAGCACAGCACGCGCTCGGTGCTGTTCACCTTCTGCTTGGTGTCGAACGGGTCGTCGGGGTTCTTCGCGCCTATCGCGAGTACGCGGTCGGTGACGTACACCTTGCCGTCGGCGACCGCCGGGCCGGAGTACCCGGCGGACACGGGCGCCGCCCACAGCCGCTTCGGCCCGCCCTTCGGGAGCGTCCGGGCGACGCCGGTTTCGGCCCACACGCCGTCGCGGGTCGGCCCCATCCACTGCGGCCAGTCGTCCGCGCGGGCGGGCGGACCGAGGAGCGCGAGCGCGAAGCAGGCGAGCGCGGCGGTGCGGGTCATGGGAGAGGTTCTGGTAAGGGACGGGCGCGCGAGTGCTGAAGATACCGCGTCGGCGGGCCGGCGCTTACACCGGCCGCGGGGTCACTTCGTCAGTTCGAAGTTGTCGAAGAAGGCCGCTTCTTCCTCTGGTTTCGCCCGACCACCGTTCGGCCCGGTGATCATCACCACGATCATCGCCTTATCGACGTACACGGCGCGCGTCAGCGACCCGCCGAACGCCACCTCGGTGGCGCTCTCCCCCAGCCACCGCACCTGCTGCGTCTGCCCGCCGCCGAACCGGCCGCCGGCCTGCCCGCCCAGCGAGTCGCGCGCCGACCGCGGGAGTTTGTCGCGGAACCGCACCACCTCGACCGTGACGGTCAGGCGGTCTTTGCCCCCGAACCCGCCGGTGGTGTACGCGTGCATCGACTCCATTTGGGGGATGTCGATCCCGCCGGGCAGCGGCCCGCCCGCCCCGAAGCCGGGCTGCAGGTCCATCCCGATCTTCGTCGGCTCGCTGGGGAAGTAGGCCTTGAACCCGTCGTTGGGGTAGCTGAATTGCTGCCACCCCGCCGGCACGGGGGTCTTCTTGGCGAACGGCGAACTCTTCCCCACCAGGAAGTAGACGCCGGCGCCGACCCCGCCGAGCACCAGCAGTCCGACGATCACGACGACCGCGATGACGCCGCCGTTGCCGCCGCCCCCGGCGTTGCGGCGCTTGCGTCGCGGCGGGTCGTCGTCATCGTCGTAGTAACGCTTTTTCTTCTTCGTGCGGGGCGCGTCGTCGTCCGCGTCCTCCTCGGCCCGCGCCTTCTTCTTGCGCGGGCGTTCGTCGTCGTCGTCCGCGACGACCGGCTTCGGTTTGGCCTTGGGCGGGGCGACGGTCGCTTCGATCACCGGCACCTCTTCGGCCGGGATGTACAGCGGCACGGGCGCGGCGGCCCCGCACTTGGGGCACCGCACCGCCTTGCCCGCGGCGGAGTCCGGCGCGCTGAGCTTGGTCGGGCACTTGGGACAGGTGACGACAATGGGCATGGCTCACTTCCCCCACGCGGACTTGAGGCGGTAAACGCCACCGCGGACAACCAGTTCGCCGCCGGTCGGCGTCAGTTCGAGTTTGCGATTATTCTCGTCCGGCAGCGCGGCCACAGACATTGCCACGCTCCCGCCGTTTGCGAACACCTCAACCGATCCGCGGTCTACTAGCACCCGAAGGCGAAGGCCGCCCTTGTCGGCCTTCAGCGGGGCGGTCACGTTCTTGCAGGTGAGGGTCCCCTTCGCCGCGTCGTACACCAGTTTCGTTCCGCGCAGGTCGAGCGTGAAGCCCTTCGCGTCCTTCAGGTCGAACGCCAAATCAGCGTCGAACGCGTCGAGGTCGTCGGCCAGTGTCGCGGTTTGCTTCACCACCGGCGGGGGGAAGATGCACTTGCCGTCGCGCAACGTGGTCAGTTCTTGGACCGGGTCCGCGTGCAGCGTGGGCTTGTCCTTCTCGCCGTCGAGCCACAACTCAACCGGCACCGTCATCTGTTGGTTGAACGGAGTGCCGGGGAACGTGACGCCCTGCGCCCACCCGATTTGCACACGCCGATGGGGCAGTGGGGCTGATGGGTTTCCCAACTCGAGCGTGAGCCGTGGGGCGTTGTCGAACGTCTGCGCCGCGTAGAAGTTGCCGTACCACAGTTGCTTCTTCTCCTTCGAGTCCGGCTTGAACTCCTTCCCGTCGAATTCCCCGACGAGGTACTTCCCGTCGGCCGCGTACAGCACCCACTTCTCCAGACCCTTCTCATCCTGGGTGAACAATGGTAGCGGGAACAAGTCCGGGCACTCGAAGAAGCCTTCGATGCGGCTGGCGAACGTCCACTTCCTCAGGTCCGGGGACGTGTGGAACGCGATCCACTGCTTCTTCTCGGACTCGTCGTACACCGCCATCACCCAGTGCTTCGCCTTCGCGTGCCACACGAGTTTCGGGTCGCGGCCGGCGTGCTTTACCACGGGGTTCTTGTCGTACTCCGTCCAGGTGCGGCCCTTGTCCGTGCTGTACGCGATGCACTCGCCGCGTCCGGTGCTCGTGTACGCCAGCACCAGCGGCGGCTTCTCCTTCGTGCCCCAACCCGATGTGTTCTCCTTGTCCACCACCGCCGAACCGGAGAAGGCGAAGTCGCCGTGCTTCTTGGGGTAGAGGGCGATGCCCTCCTCCTTCCAGCGGAACAGGTCTTTGCTGGTCGCGTGGCCCCAGTGCATGTTGCCCCAC
>JAYUBA010000954.1:0-4802 GCA_043741075.1 Frigoriglobus sp. | reverse complement strand
GGTGCGGGTCGTTGACCGGATGCGCAGCGAAAGCCAAACACTCGACGGTCTCGTCCGGGAGGGGCGGATCGTGATCGTCGGTGCGATGTACGATGTCGCCACGGGGCAGATCGAGTTCCTGACGGGACCGGAACCCAGCCCGGTGTGAACCCAACCCCGTTTGACCTTCACGAAGCGGTCCTCACGACCGAGAAACGAGTACGACCGGACCGGCCGCGACCAGGAGGCGCTCGCCGACGGCCAGTTGCTTCCCCTCACCCGCCCCTTTACAGTGGACCGGCAGGGCGGGCCGCCCCAGCAGGACGTGCCGATCACCTACCCGATCGACTGGTACTTGTTCGGCAAGCGGGCCGCGAACATGGTGGTCGCCGCCCAGCGGGAACTGGTCGCCACGACGCGGCGGCTGGAGGCCGGTCGTTCGTGATCCGGGGCAGCGGCGCGCTCCCGACGGTGCCGCAGGTCGAGAGCGTGTTCGTGAAGTCCGTGGGCGGGGTGCCGATCTTGAGCCGAAAGGGTGTGGGCGGTAACGGGGAACTCGTTCGGCGGACGACCGCCTCCCGCTCAATAGTCCGAATTCACGACTTCGCCGCCGCTCCGAGACGCCAGGGCCTCCAACAGGCTCGTGCCTCCCGAGGACTGGTTCCCGGCCGCGTAGGTGATGCCCCGGACGCTCCCGTCGCCCATGCAGAAGTAGCCGCCGGCGGTGTGGAACGACCACGGGGCGTTGAACGCGCAGTTGTCGGTGACGCTGCCCGGCCGGTACGTGGCCGGGTCCGGGCACTTCCCGTTCACCCCGGAACTGTACACCTTCCTGTTCCCGCGCACCGGGGTAAGGCCATCTTGGATGCAGCACCGGGAGTCCCACCAGCCCGACTGCCCGTCGGCCGGCGGGGGGCGCTCGGCCAGTAGGATCGTGTTGCTCAGCCCGTCTGCCACGTCCGTCGGGGTCACCCGGAGCGCGGTCTTCGACTTCGAGTCGTCCACGATGATCCCGTTGCTCTCGTTCGCCGGGTCCGAGTACACGCCCACGTACCAGGTGAACCCGTAGGCCGGCACCGTGTAGTCCGGGCCGCGCGGGTCCGACGGGCACCCGAGCACCCGGATCGCGTCCTGCACCCGCGCGTTCGGCTGCTCGATGTACGGGGTGATCTCGCGGACCCACGACTCGTACGTGCCGCTGTTCCAATTCCACAGGTTCCCGGCGGGTTGGCCGCCGACCGGAGTCGAGCCGCGCGGCCGGACGGTGTTCCGCGGGAACGCCCCGGACGCGTTCTGAAAGTTGTGACACGCCAGGCCGAGGTTCCGCAAGTTGTTCTGGCACTTCATCCGCGCGGCGGCGTCGCGCACCTTCTGCACGGCGGGCAACAGCAGGCCGATGAGCACCGCGATGATGGCGATCACCACCAGCAGTTCGATGAGCGTGAACCCGGACCGCCGGCCGGTCCCGCGGGAGCGACCGCGGGTTGGAAGGACAATCGACGTGAAACGGAATCGAACCATGTTCGCGCGTTCCTGTGCAATTCTGCCGACGGGCGCTCAGCGATTCGGGACCTGGGGTTGGAGTTCGGCCGCGCGGGCGAAGTCGCGCTTCGCCGCGGTCGGGTCTCCGAGCTTCTCCGCACACTGCCCGCGTAGCGCGTAGCACCACGCGAACCAGGGGCGCTGCGCGACGCACGCCGTCAGCCCGACCTTGGCCTCGCCCGGCCGGTTCAAGTGCAGCGCGCACGCGGCCAGGAACAGACGGGCGGCGAAGTGTTCCGGTTCCGCGTCGAGAACGGCCTCGAACGCGCCCTCGGCGGCGGCGAACTCGCGCCGGCGGAGGCGGTCCATCCCGTCGAAGAACCGTGTCGCGATTTCGTCGGGCGGGCACCGGTCGCAGCGCGCGCGGGCGGCGGCGGCTTCGTCCGCGCGGCCGAGTTGGTCGAGGTGCGCCGCCCGGCGCGCGTGAAAGAGTCGCGAGGAGCCGGCACCGGCGTCCAGTCGGGCCAGTGCCGGTGCCGGCCCGCTCTCGAAGAAGATCAGGTCCGCGTCGAGGATCGCCAACCGCTCCCGCTCCGGGAGCCACGCGGGGTCGTTCGGGAGGGTGAATTCGAGCGCGGCGGCGACCGCCTCCCGCGCCGCCCGCACCGGCTCGCGCTGTAGCGGGTCCAACAGGAGACTTTGGAGCATCGCCGCGTCGCGCCGTTCGGGGTACTCGGGCGGCGGCGTCCGGTACTTCCACCGCTGGCGGTTGTCGGCCCGCCGGGCGTGGTCGAGCAGGCCCGCGACGCCGAGCTGGTAGTCCCGCAGGGCGGGTTCGCCCTGAATCAGAACCCAGGCAGTACGGAACCGATCCAGGGCAACGGCTTCGTCCCCGCGGACGAGCGCGTCCTGGCCCTCCTTCACGAGCGCTTCTACGCGTTCGCGCTCACCGGCGATGCGGTCGCGTTCCATCCGGTTCCAGATGCCGGCCGCGGCGGCACTCGTGGTCAGCAGGAGGACCGCGACGGCGACCAGCGCGGCGCGGGTCGGGCGGCGGCGGCACCACTTCCACGCCCGTTCCCAGGTCGGCGTGGGGCGGGCGGCGATCGGTTCCCCGTTGAGGAACCGCCGTAGGTCGTGGGCCAGCGCCTGCGCGCTCGGGTAGCGCCGCGCCGGTTCTTTGTGGAGGCAGTTCAGGCAGATCGTTTCCAGGTCGCGCGGGACCGACGGCTGGAGCCGGCGCGGCGAGAGCGGCTCGGCGGAACGGATCTGGTCGAGTGTTTCGACGACGCTCGCCGACACGAACGGAACCTGACCGGTCAGGCACTCGTAGAGCAGGGTGCCCAGCGCATAGATGTCCGTGGCCGGTGCGATCGCGTCGTGCCTCCCGGCCGCCTGCTCCGGGGCCATGTACCGGGGGGTGCCGATGGGTTCGCCGGTGCGGGTCGCGTCGCGGGCCGAGTCTTCGTCCGCTTGAAGCACCTTCGCGAGGCCGAAGTCGGTGAGCTTGACGCTGCCGTCCGCTGCGAAGAGGACGTTCGCGGGCTTCAGGTCGCGGTGGACGATCTGGTGCGAATGAGCGTGTTGAACCGCCCGCGCGAGCGTTTCGGCCAGTTCCGCCGCCGCGCGGGGCGTAAACGGGAGTTTCTGAAGGCGTTGGGCGAGGGTGCCCCGGTCGGCCAGTTCGAGCGCGAGGAAGGGAAGCCCGTTCCACTCGCCGATCTCGAAGATCTGGACGATGTTGGGGTGCTGGAGCCGGGCGATGGCCGCGGCCTCGGTCCGGAACCGCACGATCTCGCGCGGTAACACCGTCCGGCCCGGTTCGAACATTTTGAGCGCGACGTGGCGGCGGAGGCCGTGGTGCCGGGCCTTGTACACCACCCCCATTCCGCCGCGACCGAGCAACTCCACCAGTTCGTAGCCCGGCGGCTGCGGTAACCCGCCGCGCGCCGCCGCCGCGCCGTCCGGCAGGGTTTCCGTGCACTGGAGGCGGGGCGTTTCGGTCAGGACGGCGTCGCCCAGCGCGCGGTGAACCTCGAAGTGCAGTTCCAGGTCATTCCGCAGGTGCGGGTAGCGGGGGAGGTACTCCTCCGCCCGCGGGTGTTCGCCGCGTTCCTCGCGGAGGACGATCTCGTTGTAGATGAGGTCGAGTTGAGCCTCGGGGTCGTGGCGCACGGGTGACCCGTCGAGCAGTTCCTCGACGGACACGCGCGACCCGGACAGCCACGCGCGGCTCTGCCGGTCGAGGAGCGGGTCCAGGAGGTGTTGTGCGCGGTCAGCCATCGCTATCGTCCCCGAGGCCCAAGTCGGCCATCACCCGGTCCAGTGCGCGGGTCAGCTTCTTTCGCAGGGCCACGTCCGTCCCGCCCAGTTCGTCCGCCAGTTCTTGCCAGTTCCGGCCCAGCGCCCGCTGCTCGGCCAGATACCGTTCGGCGGGCGCCAGTCGGTCGCGTACTTTCTCCAACAGTTCCTTCGCGGACGCCTGTTCGCTCGGGTCCGACGCGTCGTCGGGCACATGTGGGGCGCTGTCGTCCGCGGGCGCGTCCCGGCGGATGTCTCGCCGCCGCGCCCGGAGTCGGTTGGCCTGGTTCGCCAGCTTGTTCCGCGCGATTGCGGTGAGCAGGTTCAGCAGTTGCGCGGGCGAATCGACCTCGTACTGCCCCAGCGCCGTGCGGACGAAGAAACTCGCCAGCACGGACTGGCAGATGTCGGTGGAATCGAGGAGCCGGCGCATCCCGGCGTCGCGCAGGCGGATGCGGATGACGCGGCGGATGGCGCCCTCGTAGCGGCGAACCAGTTCCCGTGCGGCGTCCGGGTCGCGGTCGCGCACGCGGCGGATCAGGTCCGCGAACTCCGGCGTGTCGGACACCGTCGAGCACCTCGGTCGGAATTCGGGCGAGATCGTACAGTTTAGCACGTTCCCTCCCGGTCCACCTTCGCTCGTTTCCGCGGTGCCCGCCCCACCCACCTCATCACGCGCCGCGATCGGACGGGACACGGAAAATCGAATTGTCGCGATTTGCGATTTTCTTGTCCTCAGTCCGCGCCGTTCCTGATGAACCCGGTGACGGGCCATTCGCCCTTTCTTTCCCGCCGCACAACTCGCACGCGGCCACCGAGGGATTCCGATGTTCGTGTCCTGGATGCGCAGCCTCTTTCAGAAGCCGTCTCGTGCGGCCCGCCGGGCGACCCGGTCCACCAAGGTTCCGCCCGTCAACCGGTGGCGCCCGCAGGTCGAAGACCTCGAAGGCCGCGCGATGCCGAGCTTCCTCACGCCGGTGGGCGTCGCGGCCGGGGCCTCCGAAGGCGCGGTCGTCGTCGGCGACTTCAACGGCGATGGC
>JAYUBA010000953.1:0-4804 GCA_043741075.1 Frigoriglobus sp. | reverse complement strand
CGAGGTCGAAGACCGTCATGCCCGCTTGCACGGCAACGGCGAGAACGTCGATCCGCTTGTCCACGCCCGCCCCGCCGACGCCCTGAGCGCCGAACAGTTTGCCCGTCGCGGGGTCGAAGAGCAACTTCAGCGACATGCCCTCGGCACCGGGGTAGTAGCCGGCGTGGTGGGCCGGGTGGACGTACACCTTGCGGTACGGCCTGCCCAGTCGCTTGAGTGCCTTCTCCGACAGCCCGGTCATCGCCGCTGTCGTGCCGAAGAAGCCCAGGACGGCGGTCCCCTGCGTGCCGCGATACCTCGACTTCCGCCCGAACACGTTGTCGGCGGCGATGCGGCCCTGCCGGTTTGCAGGACCGGCGAGCGGCACCTGGGTACGCTCGCCGGTGCCGAACTCGGTCGTCTCGATCACGTCCCCGACCGCGAAGATGTCCGGGTCGGTGGTCTGGAGGTACTCGTTGACGCGGATGCCGCCGCGCGGCCCGACTTCGAGTCCGGCCTGGACCGCCAGCGTGTTCTCTGGCCGCACGCCCACGCCCAAAACCACCAGTTGGGCGGTGCGGGTGACGCCGGACGTGAGCGTGACCGCCATCCCGTCCGGGCCGGGGTTGATGGCCTCGGCGGTCTGCCCGAGCAACACCTCGACGCCCCGCTCATCAAGTGCTGCCAGCAGCGGAGTCGTCATCTCCGCGTCGAACGGGGGCAGCACCTGCCGGTTGCGGTCGAGGACCGTCGTGGCGATGCCCCGGTGGACGAAGTTCTCGGCCAACTCCAGGCCGATGAACCCGGCCCCGACGATGACGGCCCGTTTGGTGCCGTTGTCCACCAGCGCTTTGATGCGGTCGGTGTCGGCGAGGTTGCGGAGGGTGTACACGTTGGGGAGGTCCGCGCCGGGCGTGGGCGGGCGGATCGGGGCGGCACCGGGGGCGAGGATGAGCTTGTCGTAAGGTTCCTCGTAGACCCGCCCGGAGTTCAGGTCGCGGACGCGGACGGTCTTCTTCCGCCGGTCGATGGCCTCGACCTCGCTCCGCGTCCGCACGTCGAGCCGGAACCGCTCTCGGAGCCGCTCGGGGGTGGTGACGAGCAACTTGTCCCGCTGCGGGATCACGTCGCCGATGTGGTACGGCAGGCCGCAGTTGGCGAACGACACGTCGGGACCGCGTTCGATCAGCAGGATCTCGGAGTCCTCCGACAGGCGGCGGGCGCGGGCCGCAGCCGACGCTCCCCCGGCCACACCGCCGACGATGATGAGTTTCATGGCGATTCCATTCCATTCGGAATGGCCGGCTTCGCGCCAGCGGGTATAGTTCCTGTCCTTCGCCCGAAGCGGGGCAGAGTCACTTGCCGGCGGGGGCGAACCCGGCCTTGAGCAAGTCGGCGTAGCCGGGCTTCAGGGGCCGCACGTCGTAGCCGAGCTTCTTGAGTTCGTCCGCCGCCTTCAGGCACCGGACGCCCGACCCGCAGTGGCAGTAGACGACCTTGTCCTTGGGGATGATCTTGGCCACGTCTTCGGCCTTGGCCCCGCCCTTGAGGGTACTCAGCGGGAGCAGCTTGGCGTCCTTGAGGTGGCCGTCGTCCCACTCCGACTTCTCCCGCACGTCGAGAAGCACGGCCTTGTCGTCGGCGAGTGCCTTCTTCACCACGTCGGTCGTGTCCTTGGTATGGTCCGCCGCCCGCGCCGTGGCTACCAGCCCGGCCACGCCGACGACCATCGCGCCGAACAGGATCGAAATCCGCATCACCAGTCCCTCCGGGTTATCGTTTCCACGTTGCCGCCGTCCACCGGCAGCTTCAGATCGAATACGTCTTCTGGGCCTCGCCGACCGGGGCCGGCTGTTGGGTCACGGCACAGGGCTGTCCGCCGGTGCCGCCGACCCGGTTCCAGGGCATCCGGGCGATCATCAGGCCCATGCCACAGGTGTCGGTGACGCCGGCAAACACCAGCCCGGCCCCGACGAACGCGGACAGGCCGATGAAGTACGGGTCGATGAAGAAGCCCAGCACCGCGCCCAGAAACACCAGCGTGCCGGCGGCGATCCGCACCTGCCTCTCCAGGGAGATGGCCTTCCGGCCCCGGTTCACGGGCAGACCGCACTCGGCCCAGGCCGAGGTGCCGCCCTCGACGTTCACGACGTTCGCGTACCCCGCCGCCAGGAACTTTTCGCACGCCTGCTTGCCCCGGCTGCCCGACTTGCAGATGACGTACAGCGGCGCACCCGCCGTCCCGCTACGGGCGGTCATGACCGCCTTCGGGTCGAGGTCGGACAGCGGCACGTTGCGGGCGAACGGGCAGTGTACCTCTCGGTATTCGACCGGGGTCCGCACGTCGATGAGTTCGACCGCCTCGCCGCCCTGCCGCTTGGCGGCAAGGTCGCGCGGGCCGATGGTCACGTCTTCCATGAACGTCCTCCTAAAAAGTCCAAATGTCGAGAGGTGAAGACATTTCCGGCACGAAATCAGTCGCCCTCGGGGGCGGCGAACCGCTCACGGATGCAGCCGAGGAACTTGCCCAGGCACGGGTCGGTGATCTTGTAGTAGACGTTGCGCCCGTCCCGCTCGGCGGCGAGGAACCCGCACCGCTGCATGAGCCGCAGGTGGCCCGAGGCGATGTTGCTGGGGATGTCGCACTTCTCGGCCAGTTCCCCGACCGTGTAGCGGTCCTTCAGCAACATCTCCACGATCCGCAACCGATGCGGGTGGGCGAGTGTCTTCAGGCATTCCGCCGCCTGGGTCAGGCGGTCGAGGTCGATCAAGGTGTCGGAGGTCATGTTGTCTCCTCTATCATGCAATATATCTCGACCTCTCGACATGTCAAGATCCAGACTTTTTCGCCACTACGTTGATCGGGAGCGCACAGCCGGGGCGAACCTCTGCTGCGAATTCGGCTCAGACGGACCCTGGAAGGGTTCCGGCATCGTGGTTGATCGCGGAACTCGGGGTCGTAGGGCGGGAGAGCCGGTTAAGGCAGTTCCACCTCGAACACGTTGTTGAACCGCGTCGTGAAGTTCGCCTGGGCGGTCGTGGCGGCGAGGAGGACGAGGTGGGCCGGTGACAGCGCGGCCTTGAGCCGGGACATTACGTCTTCCGCGACCCGGCCCCGGAGGGTCCACTGGTCGGCGAACCGGAGGATGTCCTTCTCCAACGGCGTGTACGCATCGCTGTCTTCAAACGACCCGAGTTCGAGCAGTTGCCGCTCGGTCACGCCGACCCGCCGGGCGGCGGCTTCGTGGTAGTGCCAGCAGACGTGGCAGTCGGTGATGTGCGTCACCTTCAGGTAGGCCAGTTCGCGGAACTTGGCGTCGAGGTCGGTGCGGATGACCTGGGCCATCAGGACGGCGGCGTCGAGGACGCGCGGGGCGTGCGCGAACGTGCGGTACATGTTCGGCACCTGACCGAGCTTCGTCTGGAGGGCGTCGATGGCAGCGCGGGCTGGGCCGGACTCCTCGTTCGACAGCGGCGGGACGTGCGGCATGATTTTCTCCGAGCGGGTCAGGAACGGCTCGGGCGGAAGGGCCGTCGCATGACCATCCCCCAGTGCCAGGAGCAACAGCATAACGACTCGTCGCGGACGAACTCGAACCCGGCGGCTTCGCCCCAGGCCCGGCATTGTTCGGCAGTCGGGCGAATCGGCATCGACGGGCCGCGCGGGGTCGGGATGTCGGATCGCCAGTGGATGACGCCGGCGCGACCGCCCGGAACGAGAACCCGAAACGCCTCCCGAAGCAACGCGACCGGGTCTTCGACGTGCAGGATGTTGAACAGCATGGCGTAACCGACGCTCTCGTCCTCCCGCCCGCACCCCGTTGCGATGAAGTCACGAACTTCAGCCGCGACGTTCGGCATCACGGCCTCGGTCGCCTTCCGCTCGGTCGCGGCCACCATTGCCGGCTCGATGTCGAGGGCCAACACCCCGCCGGTGACTAATTCGGCAGCCGGGATGGTGAACGTGCCGTACCCGCACCCGCACCCGACCACGTCGCCGCACGACCCGACGCAGTCCATCCGCTCCAGAATGCAGCGGGGGTTGAAAAACGTCCCCCAAGAGGAGTCGTCCGGCATCCCGCTCTCTCGGCCTTTCATTCGGCACCTCCGAAGGGTCACTCCGCGCCGACGATTCGCACATAGGCCCCGCCGCCGGCGTCGAGGTCGAGGGTCAGGGTGTCCGTTTCGGACACCTTGACTTCGCGGCGGGTCAGTCCGAATTTTGCGGTCGCGTCATCGACCCAGGACGCCGACGAGAACCGACCCGGTCCCAGGAACCGTAACGGCACCCGAACCGTCCGCGCGGTTCTGTCCGTCATGGCCCCGACGTGCCACTCCCGACCGCTGCGGCGGGCGATCACGACGCACTCCCCGGCCTTCGCCTCCAACACCTTGGTGTCGTCCCAGGTGGTCGGGATGGCGGCGAGAACCGGCAGCCCCGGATGCCCCCGGTAGGCGGTCGGATAGTCGGCCACCATCGACAGGTGGTTCTGGTACACGACGTAGCCGGCCAGCGTGCGGGCCGGCGTCCCCATCACCAGCGGGGCGTCGTTGCGGGGCTTGAACGCCTCGGGCTTGACGGTGCGGAACGACCCCTGGTGGAAGTCGAGCGGCCCGGCCAACATCCGGGTGAACGGCACCGTCACTTCGTGGTCCGGCGTGATCCCCACCTTGTCCCACTTGTCGTATTCGAGGTTCATCACCCCTTCGTGGGAGAGCAGGTTCGGGTAGGTGCGTTCCAGGCCGGTCGGCTTCGGGCAGCCGTGCAGGGTGACGGTCAGCGTGTTGTCCGCCGCCAGGGCCACCGCCTTCCGCACGAAGCGGT
>JAYUBA010000952.1:0-4811 GCA_043741075.1 Frigoriglobus sp. | reverse complement strand
CGGGATCGCGCTCGCCACCAGCGCCACCGCCCGCGGCAGCACCGACACCGGGAAGTTCGTCCCGCTCAGCAGGTACACCGGCTCTTGCAGCAGGCCGATGAGGTGCCACGCCTCGCGGCCCCACAACAGGAACAGCGACGCGAACAGCATCCCCAGCCCGTACAGCGCGGCCAGCGTCACGAAGAAGCCCAGCGCCAGTACCCACCAACTCGACGGGTCGATGGGCACGTCGAAGAGCAGGACGCCGGCCACGGTGATCGCGGTGGCGCGGATGACGGTGGTGAGCATGCCGCCGAGCGCCATGCCGGTGAGGATCGCGGTCATGGGCGCGGGCGACATGACGTACAGTTCGAGGTTGCCAGAGTCGCGCTCCCAGTACAGTTGCGCGCCCATGCCCCAGAGCACGTTCATCCAGAACGTGGTCATGGCCGCGCCGAGCACGAGGAACCCGGTGTACGCGGCGGGCGCCTCCATCGCCTGATAGGCGTAGGCGAACGCGGACACCGCGAGCACCGGCAGCACGGTCTCTTGGATCATCCACGAGTTGCTGCGGAACAGCCACGCCACCCGCGGGTACGTGCGGGCGCCGACGGCGGCGACGAACAGCTTGAAGGGGGTCGGCATGGGGTCCGTTCGGTTAGCGGTCGGCGTTCTGTGGAACGGATCGTCATTCGAGGTGGGAGGCGAAGACCCCTCACCCGCGGCGAAGCGCCGCGACCTCTCCCCGCAAAGCCGGGGCGAGGTGAAGACCGCGCGCCCCCGCACGGCCCACCGGCGCGGGTGGCGATACGGACAGGCGTTGTGCCCACCTCGCCCCGGCTTCCGGGGAGAGGTCGCGGCGCTTCGCCGCGGGTGAGGGGCAACACCTTCGCGGACCACGCGCGAGATCAACCCATCGGTCGTCCCGCGACCACCTGCGCGTTACGGCGCGCTCGGCGACGCCGCCTCGTCGCTCAGCCCGTGGCCGACCAGTTCGATGAACACGTCTTCGAGCGTCGGTTCGACCTTCTTCATGGTGAGGATACGCCCGCCGGCGGTCACCAGCGATTGCACCACGGCCCCGATCGCCGGTTCGTCGAGCAGCGACACCTTCAGTTCCACCGTTGTGGGCGTCGTGGTCGCGGTGCTTTGGTGGACGCCGGGGAGTGTGCCCACGCCGTCCCACACGTTCGCGGTCGGGGCGAGCGTCAGCTCGTACAGCGGGTACTTCTGCACCTGCCGCTTCAGGTTCGCCGGCGTGTCGCACGCCAGCACCTTCCCCTTGTCAATGATCGCCAGCCGGTCGCACAGCTCGTCCGCTTCCGCCATGTAGTGCGTCGTCAGAAGCAGCGTGCGGTCGGGCTTCTCCGCAATCCACTCCTTCACGAAGACGCGGATGGCCCGCGCGCTGGTCACGTCGAGGCCGAGCGTCGGCTCGTCGAGGAAGAGGATTTTGGGGTCGGTGATGAACCCGCGGCAGAAGTTCATCTTCTGCCGCTGCCCGGTCGAGAGGTGGCTGATGCGGCCGGTCGCCTTGTCGGTCAGGCCGACCACACCGAGCATCTTGTCGATGCGCTCCTGCGTGACGGCGGTGGGCACGCCGTAGATGCGGGCAAACAGCCACAGGTTCTCGCGCACGTTCAGGATGCCGTACCCGCTGGACTCGCCGCCGGACACCATGTTGATGCGCGGGCGGATGGCGTCGGCTTCGGCGACCACGTCGAGGCCGTCCACGCGCGCGGTCCCCGCGGACGGGGCGAGGAGGGTCGTGAGGATTTTGATGAGCGTGGTCTTGCCCGCCCCGTTCGGTCCCAGTAATCCGAACAACTCGCCTTGCCGGACTTCGAGCGACACCTGGTCGAGCGCGACGAACTCTCGCAGTTCGTCGCCGGGCGGCTTCGCCTTCGACCAGGGCCAGACCCGCTTGCGCGGTTTGCGGTACGTGCGGGTCAGTCCGTCGGTGAGGATCGCAGCGGGTTCCATGCCACCATTCTAGGTACGGTCGCTCCGGTCAGGGAGCGGGGCGAACCCCGGAGTTCCGCGCGGTGTGCGAACATCGAACGGTCGGGGCGGTCACGGGGTGGCGGATTCCGATTCAGGGAGGGTCTGAAGTGTAAGACCGTCTACGCTCCGGCGCTAATCGGGCGCTACACTTCCCCCATTCCACTGTGAAGCAATATTGACCGCTCGTTGCGACGCGGGTAGATATGCCCGAACGTTCGGCCACCCCCATCCGAACCTCGCACCCTTCAGGTGACTGATGCCCCCATGCGCGCCCTCGTCCGCGCTTCAGGTGGAGCTTCTCGAAGACCGACTCACCCCCGCCGGCTCGATCGTCCCCGCCGGGGAATTCAACTGGACCCAGTACAGCCCGACGGGCGAGCTGGGGCAGTTGGTGTGGAACGGCGGCACGCTCGTGTACCGGTCCCGCGTCGCGGGCGCGTGGCAGGACACGTCCGTGGCCGCGACCGGCGGGTTCACCGCCGCCCAGTACAACTCGACCGACGACGCGCAGACCGCGTCGCAGACCGCGCAACTCGTGTTCGCGTCCGACGGCACCCCGCACGCGCTGTTCCTCGAGAAGCAGTGGAACGGGTCGCAGGGCAAGTATCAGACGTACATCCAGCACTACGCCCGCACGGCCGCCGGGTGGCAGAAGGTGGAGACGATCGCGCCCAACTGGCTGAGCCAGTGGGGGCCGAACAACCTGGTGGCCGAGGCCGGGCCGAACAACACGATCCACCTGATCTTCACCGACACGAGCGCGGCGGCCACCGGGGTCGGGAACTTCGGCACCGGCGCGCTGTACTACGCCACCAGTGCCAACGGGTGGGCGTTCGCCAAGATCGCGGACACCGCCGACCTGAGCCAGGACGTGTGGTTCACCGGCGGGCGGTGGGCGCCGCGGTTCCTGTCGCTGGCGGTGGACGCGCAGAACAAGGCGCACGTCACCTACACCCCGCAGTTCTACATCGCGGGCGCGTTCTCCACGGTCAACAGCACGCTCATGTACGCCACCAACCGGGGCGGCGCGTGGGCGGCGCAGGTGGTGATGGCCCCGCTGGACGGCACCGCGGACGCCGGGCTGGGCGCGAGCGTGGCCGTCCGGCCCGACGGTCAGGTGGCGGTCGCGAGTTACTACGTGGACCGGTACAACACCGGCTCGCCGCAGACCTCGCAGTTGATGTACCACACACTGGTGAACGGCGCGTGGACGCACAGCGTGGTGACGGCCACGCCGGACGGGTACGTCGCGGGCGACGGGGCCAGGTTCACCGGGTTCGCACCGGACCTGTCCTTCGACGCCGCCGGGCGCCCGACCATCGTGTTCTCCGACGAGGCCGGCGAGCACCTGCCGGTCAGCTTCGCGAACGAGTTCGCCGGCCAGATCCGGGTGGCGACGCTCACCGGCTCGGCGTGGGCGCTCCGGACCGTGTTCCGGCAGACGGACCCGATCCACAACCAGCTCTTCTACCCGGTCGCGGCGACGTACAACGGGCAGACCACGTTCGCCGGGCTGGTGGCGACGACCACGGTAGACGCCAACAAGAACCCGGTGCGGACCGACTTCGCCGTGATCGACGTGAACGCGCCCTACGGGCTGGCGTCGCCGCCGGTGTCCGCAACGCCGCCCGTCGTCCCGCCGCCGGCTCCGCCACCTGTTCCGCCCCCCGCGCCCGTGTCGCCACCCGTCACCCCGCCCGTCACGGCGGTGGGTCCGTCGGTGACCGCGACCGCCGCGCACACCGCGTCCCCGTCCGGGTGGGCGGTCGCGCTCGACGCGGGCGTGTACGCGTCGCAGGTATTCGTGTTCCGTGCCGACGGCAGCCTGGCGATGTCCGTGACGCCGTACGGGAACGGGTATCGCGGCGGCGTGCGGTTCGCGCGGGCCGACTTCAACGGCGACGGCATCCCCGACCTCATCACGGTCCCGGCGGGCGGGATCGAGGCCCGGCTCCGCGTATGGGACGGGGCCACGGGCGCGCTCCTGGCCGACTTCGCCCCGTTCGCCGGCTACACCGGCGGGCTGTGGGTCGCCGTCGGCGACGTGAACGGCGACGGCGTGCCCGACGCCGCCTTCGGTACGGACGGGGGCACGCTCCCGCTCGTCACCGTGCTCAGCGGCCGGGACGCGAGCGTGATGGGCACCTTCTACGCCTACACGCCGGGACAGACGGGCGGCGTCCGGCTGGCGATCGGCGACATCAACCGCGACGGGTACGCCGACATCGTGACCGTGTCGGGAGCCGGGGCGCCGCTGGTGTCCGTGTTCGACGGCCGCGCGCTGGCCCTCGGGCGCGGCCCGCAGAAGCTGATCCCCGACTTCTACCTGTACCCGGCGGTCTATCAACTCGGCGCGAACATCGCGGTCGGCGACATCAACGGCGACGGGTACGCCGACATCGTCGGCGGGCCGAACGTCGGGCCGGCGTACCTGCGGGCCGTGAGCGGCCGGGCGCTGACCACCGGGCAGGGGCCGACCGACCTGGTGAACACGTTCGCTTGGTCGGGCACGAACACCGGCATCCGGGTGTCCGTGGTGGACGCCGACGGCGACGGCCGCGCGGACGTGCTGGCGACGCCGGGCGGGCCGTCCGGCGGGTACGTCGCGCTGTTCACCGCCCCGGCGCTCCTGTCGAACGACCCCGCGAACGCCCGCCTGTTCACCCCCCTGCCCGGCATCAGCACCGCCATCTTCGTCGGCTGACCGCGCCGATGACGGCGGCAGGCTCTCGGTGTTGCCCTCTCCCCTTGCGGGGCTGTGTAGAAAGCTCCAGTTTTCGGCCTGAAGGGCCGCTCTCCCTCAGCCCAGGCCACCGGCCTGGGTGTGG
>JAYUBA010000951.1:0-4812 GCA_043741075.1 Frigoriglobus sp. | reverse complement strand
ACACCCGGTTGCGGCCGGTGCGCTTGGCCTCGTACAGCTTCTCGTCGGCGGCCTTGCGGAGCGCGGTGGGACTCACCGTCGCGTCGCCCACGGTACTCGCGACGCCGATGCTGATGGTCAGATTCACGGGCGTGGACTCGAACCGGAACTGGTGCTTCGCGACCGCGTCCCGCACGCGCTCGGCCAGCAGCACCGCGCCCGCCCCGGTCGTCTCCACCAGCACCAGCACGAACTCCTCGCCGCCGCACCGGGCGAACAGGTCCTCCTGCCGCACGTTGCCGCGGATCACGTCGGCCAGTTCGCGCAGCACGAAGTCGCCGCACAGGTGGCCGAGCGAGTCGTTCAGGGATTTGAACTTGTCGATGTCCAGGGCGAGGACGGAGAGCGGGCGGTTGTGCCGCTGCGACCGCACCACCTCGCGGTCCAGGAACTCGGTCAGGTACCGCGCGTTGTGGATCTGCGTGAGGCCGTCGAGGATCGTCAAGCGGTAAATCTCTTCGTGGTACTCGGCCTCGATGTTCCCGCCGGCCAGGTAGCGGTACAGGCAGTTGCCGACCCGCAGGTAGTCGCCGTCGCGGAGCAGGCGCGGGCCGTCCAGTTGCTTGTCGTTGACGAACGTGCCGTTGGTGCTGCGCTGGTCCGTGACGAAGTACCCGTCGGGCGCCGGTTCGATGCGCGCGTGCTTGCGGGAAACGGAATGGTCGCACAGGCGGATGTCGCAGTCGTCGCCGCGGCCGATCAGGAGCAGTCGGTCCGACAGCGGGTACCGGCAGCCCATCGTCGGGCCGGTCGGGTAGATGTGAACCAGGCACGCCTCGAGCGCCGCCGAGGACAGCAGCTTCTTCGGCGTGGAGATCCAGGTGTCGGTGACCTTTTCGACCATCGCGCGACCCCGACAACGTGTGGTGCGGGGAAGGTACGTCTTCATCCGGCACGGAAATCTAGGTCACGATTCGGCCGGCGGGCAAACCGAACCGGCACCTTCGGCACAGATTGCCCACGCGACATTCATGGGCCGGCCGAAAAGCCGCGAACTGCCCGTTGTCTTGATGTGTACCTGTGTATATTATCAGGATTGTTCGGTGGGCCGTCTTGTGGGACAGGCTTCCAGCCTGTCGTTCAGTTGGACAGGCTGGAAGCCTGTCCCACGAGACGGTGTCGGTCTGGGTCAGGCAGTCACAAGCAGAAAGTGACTGCCTGACTGCCTGACTGCCTGACTGCCTGACCCAAGGCCGCCAAGAGAGAAAGTGGCGGCCTTGGCGGCCTTGTCGGCCTCACCCGTGTTACGGCCGCGGCGGAACCGACGGCACGATGCCGCTGATCCTCGCGCGGGGCTTGGTCAGGTCCACGAGGATCGGCTCGCGGGTGACCACCTCCTTCACGTTCCCGGCGGCGTCGCGGGCGGTCGCCTTCAGGTACACGCGGGCCGGGATGCCGGTCGGAACCCGCCACGCGTACTGTCCGGTGTTCGCCAACCGCTTCGCGACCGGGGCGCTGATCGCCGTCGCCTGAACCACGGGGTCGTTCCCGTTCGACGCGACCGGCTTCCACGGCCCGGCGGGCGCGTCGCTCCACTCCAGCGTGATCGGGTCGTCGCCGAAGTTGCGGTCGGTCGCCTTCCACTGGATGACGAGCGTGTCCGGCGAGTTCGGGTCGGACAGCGGGGGGAACAGGTCGATCTGCGGCGCGGTCACGTCGAGGGTGACGCGCATGTCGGGCGCGTCGCCGGCGACCGGCTCGCGCTCGCTCAGCCCGGCCCCGCTCACGGGCACGAGGCGGAACCCGTAGTTCCCTTCGAGCTGCGTGTTCTCCCGCACGTCGAGGGCCACGCGAACGGCCCCGCCCTTGCCGTCGTGCTGGCTCCACTTGTGCCACGACTTGCCCTCGTCGCGGGTCACCCACAGATCGACGCGGCTGATGCCCGACGGGCCGCGCTGTTCGAGGTCGAAGCCGAGGTCGAACCGCGGATAGTTGATGACCTGCGCGCGGCTGACTTCCACCGAGGGCGCGGCTCCGGTCCACGCGCCGGCCGGGGCGGTCCCCTGCGCCGGCAGTGCGGTCGCCTTCGGATCGACGGTCGCCAGCGGCGACGGCCCGGCGGTGTACGCAGGCGCGGGCGGTTGGTACTGCGTGACGGGCGCGGCGGGCTGAGCGACGAACGGTGGGGCCGAAGCAGGCGGTCCGACCGGCGCAGCGGGCAGCATCGGCGCGAGCGGGCCGGGGCCGGCGGGCGGGGTCACGTCCGCCGGGGGCGGGGTGATCGCGCCTGCACCCACACCGGCCGCGGGACCGCTGGGCACTACGGGCATCGTGGGAGACAGTGCGACGGTAGCGCCGACCGCCGGGAACTCGCGGGTGATCTCCGTGCGGTTCCCGGCGACATCGACGGCGGTGATCTTCACCGTGACGCCGTCGCTCGTCCCGCAGGGGAACTTCACGCCGGTTCGCGAGTTGGCCGGGAGCGTGACCTCTTGCCAGTACGTCTTCGGGTTGTCGGTCGCGCGGAAGTGGACCTTCGTCTCGGCGTCGTTGGGGAACTTGTCCTCGACCGACCACTCGACGACGAGTTCCTCGCCGTTCCGCTTCGCGTTGGTGACGCGGACCTGCGGCGGGACGGTGTCGATCACCATCTTCATGTCGGGCGGATCGACGGTCAGGTTGGCCGGATCCTTGTTCCCCTTGAGGTCTTCGATGACCATCTTGAACCAGTACACGCCGTCGTCCTTGGCGACGTACACGAACGCGTCCTTGTCGGGCGTGACGAACGCCTCCTGGGACCAGGTGTTCTCGCCGTTGCGGGCCACGTACAGCAGTACATTGCGGATTGTCTTGCGGTCCTTCTTGTACTCGATGGGCAGTTTGATGGTGCGCGAGTTCATCGGGTAGTAGTCCGGGGCGAGCGGCTGGCCCACCGTCATTCCCAGCAGCGTGACCGCGGCGAACGTCATGACCGTGTCCCCGGCGAGCGTGACGAGTGCCCGCGCGGGGCGCGGGCTGTATCGGGTGTATCGGCCGTGCGGCCGGTAGAATTCACCCCAGATCGGAATCGGGCCGGATTTATTAAAGAACACCCGCCGCTTGCGGCTTCGCGGGAACAATATCCCGTGAAGCCGCAAGCGGCGAAGACGGGGCAACCTATGACCGCCGACGAACTGCGGGAACTTCTGGAAGGCGTGCGGACCGGCGCGGTCGGCGTCGGCGACGCCGCAGCGAAGTTGGGGCAAACCTCGGTCGCCGAGTTGAGCTTCGCCACGCTCGACCTCGACCGCCGGCAGCGGTGCGGGTTCCCGGAGGTGGTGTTCGCCGAGGGGAAGACGGCGGAATGGATAGAAGGCGCGGTCCGCCGGCTCGCGGAAGCCGGGCAAGATTGCTACGTGACGCGCGTCAGCGGGCCTCAGGCGGAACACCTCGCGACGCACTTCCCGCAGGCGGAGCAGGACCGGCTCGCGCGCACCTTCTGGCTACCGCTCCCCGGAGAACGGCCCGCGCCGGTGGGGAAGGTGCTCGTCGTCACCGCGGGCACCAGCGACTTGCCGGTAGCGCAAGAGGCGGTCGTCACGGCCCGCGTGATGGGCGCGGCGGTGGAACTGGTGGTCGATGTCGGCGTGGCCGGGCTACACCGCATTCTGCGGCAGCGCGAACGGCTGGCTGCGGCTGACGTGGTAATCGTAGTCGCGGGAATGGACGGTGCGCTGCCGAGCGTGGTCGGCGGGCTGGTGGACTGCCCGGTGATCGCGTGCCCGACCAGCATCGGCTACGGGGCCGCGTTCGGCGGCCTCGCGGCACTGCTGACGATGCTTAACAGTTGCTCGGCCGGCGTGTGCGTCGTGAACATCGACGCGGGCTTCAAGGCCGGGTACGTCGCGGCCCGGTTCGTGAAGCGGCTGCAAAAGCCAAACGCCCAGGGCTGAACCTGGGCGTTCGTAGAGCGAACCCGTGCGGTTACATGTTCGGGTAGGTGAGGGGCGCTCCCTTCCCGGCCGGCGGGGTCGGCGTGAGCGGGGCCATCGGACTGGCCGGCACCGGCGGGAGCACGCCACCGGGGAGTTCGGCCCCGCCCGCTGAGCCGTACAGCGGCATGGGCGGCGGGAGCGGCATATCCACCAGCGGCGGCGGCGAAGCGTAGACCGGAGGGGTCGGCGTGGCACCGCCACCGAGGTACTGACTCGGCGCGGTTCCGGCGGCCGGTTGAATGGGCTGCGCGTTACCCGGTTGGGTCGGGGCGGAATTGATCGGGGCCGCACCCGGCGCTGCGGCGTAGTTGTACGCCGGCGGCTGGCCGCTCGTGTTGGTGTTCTGGCCGGTGCTGCCGAAGCGCTGTTGGCCGGCGACCCCGCCGGGCGCGGGCTGGAACCCGCCGGCCTGTTGGAGGTTCGCGCCGGGACCGGTGAACTGTCCGCCCGGCTGGCCGGTCCGGCCGACCGCCCCCGCGCCGGCACCGCTCGGCAGCATCGGGGTGCCGGTTAGCCCCGGACCGGGTTGTCTCACGGTGCCCTTGTCCTTCGGTTTGTCGGTGTTCATGCACCCGACGAGACCGGTGCAGAGCACCACCCCGAACCCGGTGCCCGCGACCCGTAGCCATCGTCCGCGCGTTCCGTGCGCCATGATACCCCTCCCCCGAACTCGACGGCGATCCCAGTTCGCCGATCCCCGCCCGACGGCATCCGTGCCGCCCGGCGGGAACCCGTCCGCTCGGTTCGGCGGGCCATAACGGCGACCGGCGGCGGAATCAAGCCGACCCGCGTCGGGCTTCAAAGGCCATTTTCAGGAAGTGAGCGGCGCGCGATCGAGCCGCGACTGGTAGGGCGCGGG
>JAYUBA010000950.1:0-4813 GCA_043741075.1 Frigoriglobus sp. | reverse complement strand
GTCCAAAGCGACGCGGCGACCTCCCCCTCAAGAGGGGAGGTCAAGCACAAGAGCCAATAACTCGCGCGTCACCCGCCGCGGAGCAGGCGCGCGACCGGGCGGGTCTGGTCGAAGTGGTCCATTACCAGGATCGCGATCACCGTCAGCGGCACCGCCAGGAACATGCCCGGAATGCCCCACAGTAGCCCCCAGAACGCCAGCGAACCGAGGATCACCAGCGGGCTGATTCCCACCGCGCTGCCGATAATCATCGGCTCGGCCACCGACGACGACGCGGCGTGACACACCAGCAACAGCCCGGCCGCCGCGAACGACTCCCACGACGGCCCGAACCACAAGAAGCCGAACCCCACCGGCAGCGCGTACGCCACCACCGTCCCGATGTACGGGATGAAGTTGCACAGGAACGTCAGCACCATCCACAGCAGCGCGAACTTCACCCCCACCGCCCACAGCACGAGGCCCACCGGGATCGCGAGGAACAGGCTCGACTTCACCTTCGCCCTCAGATAACTGATGATCGCCTCGCTCACCCCCCCGGCCACCTTGAGAATCTCCGCGGCCCGCGCCGGCGGGTACGCCTTCCGGATGCGGTCCGGGAACCGCGACCCCTCCAGTAACAGGAACAGCAGGTACAGGGCGACCACGCACGCTTCGAGCGCCGCGTCGGCGGCCACGTTCAGCACCGGCCGGATCGCGCGGCCGATCTGCTCGTTCGCGCGGGCCTGCGTCGGCCTCCCGTCGTCCGCGGGCATCGCCCACGGGGCGTGCGCGGCTATCGCGCGTTCCGCCTCTGCCGTCAGTTCGCCGGCCCGCTGCTGGAGCCGGGGCACGTCGTCGTTGAGCGCGAGGATGCTGGCGTAGGTGACGAACCCCAGCACCACCAGCACGGCCGCGGTGGACCCGGCGAGGACGGTGAGCGACGCCGGCGTGCCGACGTGGCGCCGCAGCCGCGAGTGGTACGGCATCAGCACGTACGCGAGGAACGCCGCGATCAGCAGCGGGCGCAGCACGGGCGCGAGTTGGAGCATCAGGTACCACCCGGCCGCGGCGCCGACGAGGACGGTGGCGATCGTGCGGAGGCTGTCGGGCGCGCGCCATCGCGCGTGCCGGGGCGTGGCTCGTTCCGTCGTCGGCGCGTCGGGGGCGGTCATCGAGCGGCCTCGCGTGTGGCGTCGGTGGCGGGTGTGGCGTCGGTGGCGGGTCCGCGCATCATATCGGACCGGTCGCGGCCGAACCACCGGCCCGCGCCGCGAACTTCGGGCGCGTGTCGGTAACGGCGGCAGTAAACGCCCGCCCGCTGGGCAGTGCAGCCGGAACTCAACATTCAGGTGGGAGAGCGATGAACTCCCAAGTGTTATGAAACAAGCGGATTATGCGAATCTCACGCAGAACGTTCGCCGCGGCCCCGGTGTTGCATTGGTGGTGATCGTGCAAGGTCGTCGAAGGCAGCCGGAACTTCCTTCGGACGACAGAAGAGCAGAACTCCTGCCCCTACTGTTCGCAACCGGGTCGGCCTGGAACACCGACGCGGGCGTGAACGGTCCTCAGCCGAAACGGGTGCCCTTCGCGGGCGGTGCGTGCCGCTGGCACGCGCCTCCGCGCGGCACCCGACGACGGACGCGGATGTGACGGCCGACTTTCCCGCCACATTCATCCGCGGTCCATTCGATCCACACGGCGTCGGGCTATTCTGCGGGAGTACCAACTCGCCGCGGGAACCGCCCCGCCTACACCGCGGCCCGCGAACCGTCCCCGACGGACGCGGCGCTGCGCCCCGCCGTTCACCCGCGAGGAACCCGATATGACCGCCATCCGCCGCCCCGGTGCCGCGTCCGCCGCCGTTCTGATCGTCCTGACCGCGAGCCTGGTGACCGCCCACGCGTTCGCCCCCGAATGGTCCCGCCGCGCCGGGCTGGACGTGTGGAACCTGACCGCGCTGGAAGGTCAGTACCGGGACGCCGCCGCGGAGCGGACCGACGTGACGGCGCGGGCGGACCGGGCCGCCGCGCGGCGCGCGGCGGGCAACCAGATCGCCGCCCAACTGATCGACGGCACCGCCACCCTGCCGGCCGCCGCCGCCGACTTGTCGGAGGTGTTCGGGCGGGACCAGGGAATGCGGACGGTACTCGTCATGTTCCACCCCGCGGTGCCGACCGAGCGGCACCTGTTCGCGCGCCACGGGATCGACCGCGTCGCCACACTGCTGAACGAAGACCCCGGCCGGCGCGCGGCCGTCGTGGCCCGCCTGGAGGCCGAGTACCGGGCGATGTGCGCCGCGCCGGAATCGCCGCCCGCGCCGTGAGGCGCGGACCGGCGGTCCGCGGCACGTTCTGATGTGCCGTCCCGAACCGAACGGTGGGTCGCGTCGTATCACACGTCGGACGACGGCCGAAGCCGCCCGGCGATGTTTGCTCAACTGCGGTTGTCCCGCGGGCGCCCGTGGACGAAGATGGGGGCAGGAGGGACCGATGGCCGTCACCATGCTGCGCGAGTTGTTCCACCTGCGCGAGATGGACGATTTCCCCGGCCCGTTCGCGCACCGCGCCCGGCAGGTGACCGCGGAGTTGCGCGCCACATGGGACCGCACGAGCCGGGAGGCGGCCACGAACCGCCGGCTGCCCGACCTGCACGCCGCCAGGGACGACTACCACGCGCTGCTGAAGGGCCACCTTCAACTGCTAGTAGATTACTTGGCACTGGCGGAGTTGCACCGGCGCGCGTTCGACTCGAACCCGATCTGGGTTGCGGACCTCCGCCGAGCGGTGGACGACCTGAAGGCACTTCACGACGAACTCTTTCCCCGCTGGCAGACGGCGGAGGACTTACAACAGATTTTGGTCGAGCAGTTCTCGATGCCGGCCGAGAACCTCCGCGAACTCGCTGCCAAGTACCCTCCGCCGCCGTCATGGGCCGAGGAAACCACCGACCCGTTCTCCGCTGACTGAGGGCGGCCATGTCGTCCCCGTTGAGTCAGGGCCGAATCGTGTGGGTCACCGTGCCCGATCCGCGGGGCGGGAACGCCAAGTCGCGGCCGGCGGTGATTCTGACCCTTACCGCTGACATCGACCCGACCGGCGAGGTTCAACTCGCGGCCGTCACCACCTCGATCGGCCAGTCGCCGTTCTCCGAAACGGTCGAACTCCCTTCGGACACAACGGGTCATCCGCAGACCAAACTTAAGAAGCCGTGCGAAGTCGTCTGCTCGTGGGTGGTATCGGTCCCGGTCGCCGACCTCCGCGACAGCGGCGGGTTCGTACCGTCGGACCTCCTCGCCGAAATCCTCGCGAAAGTTGAGCGCCTGACGTGATGAAGCTACCCCCGCGTGAACACCGCCATCTGGCTCGGCGCGCCGACCGCCGCATCTGCGTCGCCGAGCGGGTCGATGCGGACCGTGTAGCCGAATGCCGCGCACACGCCTTCGCACCACGCCGCGAACTCCGCGCGCGTCCACTCGAACCGGTGGTCCGCGTGCCGGAACTTGCCCGCCGGTAGCCCTTCAAAGCGGACGTTGTACTCGCGGTTCGGGGTCGTCAGCACCACCGCGCCCGGCCTCGCGCTGCCGAACAGCGCCCGCGCGAACGCGCCCAGCCGCGGCGGGTCCAGGTGCTCGATCACCTCCACCACGGCCGCCGCGTCGAAGCCCTCCAGGCGCGCGTCGCGGTAGGTGAGCGCGCCGTGCAGGAGCTTCACGCGCCCGCTCAGGTTGTCCGGCAGGCGGTCGAGCCTCTGGCGCGCGATCTCCAGGCTCCGCACGGACACGTCCACGCCGACCACGTCCGTGAACCGCGGGTCGGCCGCGAGCAGCCGTAGGAGCTTCCCTTCGCCGCAGCCGAGGTCGAGGACGCGCTTCGCGCCGCTCGCTTGCAGCACCGCGAGAACGGCGGTCAGTCGCCGCTCGTGCAGGCTCACCTTCGCTTCCAACCGCTCCTCCGCGAGGTCTTGCACCGCGGCGGCCTCGTCCGGGTCGTCGTCGTCGGTCGCGAGATTCGCGAGCGCGGACTTCACCAACTTCCCCTGCCGCTTCAAGTAGCGGGCCGCGATCTGCTCCTTCTCCGGGTGCCCCGCGAGCCAGCCGTCGCCGTGCCGGAGCAGCTTGTCCACCTCGTCGTGGCTCACCCAGTAGTGCTTCTCGTCGTCCAGAACCGGAACGAGGACGTACAGGTGCGAGAGGAGGTCCGCGAGGCGCACGGTCGCGGACAACTCCACCGTGAAGTACGGGGACTCGCCCCACTCCGGGAACTGCTCGTCGAGCGGGTGCCGACTCGTGGCGACGGCGTAGCCGAGCGGCTCGAAGAGCCTTCGCAGGAACGGCTCGCCGCCGCGCCGGCACGGCAGCGCTGTGACGCGCGCCACGAGCGGCAGCGACGTCTCCGCGAGTTCTTCCTTCCCCTTGCAGTTGCCGCCCAGCGCGCTGCCGAGGACTTGCGCGATGGCGACGCTGAGGAAGGACGAGGCCACGTACGGGCGGTCGTTGACGTACTGCGCGAGCATTTCGTTCCCGGTGTGCCGCTGCTGCCGGGCGAGGCCCACGGGGTCAACGTCGAGGAGCAGCGCCGCGGTGCAGCGCTCGTCGGTCGCTTCGGGGTAGAAGACGTGGACCTTGCCGAACGCGAGATCGAACGACTGCACCTTCTCCGGGTGCTTGTGGAGCAGCCAGCCGAGGTCGGTGGCCGGCGCGCGGGTGGTGGTAATCGTGAGGAGCATAAGGGCTTCTTTGTGGGACAGGCTTCCAGCCTGTCGTGATTTGGACAGGCTGGAAGCCTGTCCCACAATCCAGAGGGTGATCGCCCGCGCCGGGTTCACGAGATCG
>JAYUBA010000949.1:0-4817 GCA_043741075.1 Frigoriglobus sp. | reverse complement strand
GCCCCGGCCACCCAGAAGAGCCAAGCGCCTTACTCCCCCTCGACCTTCCCCACCGGGCGGCCGAACAGCGCGTACAGCGGCGGGAGGAGGAACAGATTCAGCAGCGTCGAAGTGACGAGGCCGCCGAGGATCACCACCGCGAGCGGGTACTCGATCTCCTGACCGGGCTTGTTACCGGTGATCGCCAACGGCAGCAGCGCCAGGCCGGTCGCGAGCGCGGTCATCAGGATCGGGGCGAGCCGTTCCTCCGCGCCGCGGAGCACGAGGCCGACGCCGAACGGCACGCCTTCTTCCGCTTCCAGGTGCCGGAAGTGGCTCACCAGCATGATGCCGTTCCGCGCCGCGATGCCCAGCACCGTCACGAACCCGACCATCGAGCCGAGCGACACCACGCCGGTACTGACCGTGACCGCGAACACCCCGCCGACGAGCGCGAACGGGATCGTGAGCGCGACCAGGAGCGTCGGCCGCCACGTCCCGAAATCGACGAACAGCAACAGCACGATGCCGACGAGCGCGAGCGCCCCGAGCGCGTACAATTTGCGCGTCGATTCCTGCCGCGCCTGGTACTCGCCCAGGAACTCCGGGTGGTACTCGCGCTCGAACGGGATCTGCCGCACCTTCTCTTCAACTTCGCGCGCGACGGAGCCGAGGTCGCGGCCGGACACGTTGCACGTCACGTCCAGCCGGCGGCTCGCGTTCTCCCGCCGCACCTCGTTCGGCGCCGACACGATCCGCACGTCGGCCACGTCCTTCAGCCGCACCTGCGTGCCGTTCTGAATGTCGATGGGCAGTTCCTGAACGCTGCGCAGGTCGGTGCGCAGGCTCGCCGCGCCCCACACCACCACGTCGAACTTCTTCTGCCCGTCGAACACCTCGCCGACCTTCTGCCCTTTGAGAAGCGTGGTCGAAGCGCGGCGGACGTGCCCCGGCGTGAGGCCGAACTTCGCGAGGTCTTCCGGCCGCAACCGAACGTCGATCTGCGCGACGAGTACCTGCGGTTCCACCTTCAGGTTGGTGACGCCGGGCACGTCCTTCATCGCGGCTTCGACCTCCTTCGCCTTCGCGCGCAGCACCGCGGTGTCCGGGCCGTAGAGGCGCACCACGATGGCCCCGCTCGCGCCGGTCAGCACCTCCTTGATGCGCTCGCGGAGGTAGGTGAGCAGGTCGCGGTACAGGCCGGGGTACGCGTACACCACGTCCGCGATCCGCTTCACGGACGATTCGTAGTCCACGTCCGGCGGGATGCTGATCCACAGTTCGGTGAAGTTCGGCCCGACCGGTTCGTCGGCCACTTCCGCGCGGCCGATGTGCGAGCCGAAGTTGCGAACGAGCTTCGTGCCCTTCTCGTCCTCCAGCACGCGCAGCTCGCGGCTCGCCGCCGCGGTGACGCGGTGCATCGCTTCCACCGACGTACCTGGTTTTTCGACGAAGTGCATGAGAAAATCGGTCTCCTGGAAGTTCGGCAGGAACTCCTGACCGAGCCGCGACGCCGCCGCGCCGGTGACCGCGAACGCGAGTACGAGTGCCGCGAGGCAGTGCCACGGCCGCGCCACGAACGCCGGCAGCACGGCGCGGTAGCCGCGCTTCAGCAGGCGGGTGAGCGGCGGGTCGCCGGCGCGGCTCTTCCGCCCCGTGAGCAGCATGTACGACATCGCGGGCGTGACGGTGAGCGCGACGAACAGCGACGCGGCGATGGCGATGACGTAGGCGAGCGCGAGCGGGCGGAAGAACGCCCCGGACAGGCCGTCGAGGAAGAACACCGGGAGGAACACCAGCACCACGATGAGGCTCGCGTACACCACCGCCGACCGCACTTCGAGGCTCGCCGCGAGGACGATGCGGAAGGGCGACCGCGCCTCCTCGGGGCTTGCCAAGCGCAATCTCCGCGCGATGTTCTCCACGTCGATGATCGCGTCGTCTACGACTTCACCGAGGGCGATCACTAGCCCGGCCAGCACCATCGTGTTGATCGTCGCCCCGCTGTACGCGAACACCATGAGCGCCGCGACCAGCGACAGCGGGATCGCCAGCAGGCTGATGAACGCGGTCCGCGGGTCGAAGAGGAACACGATCAGGATGACCGCGACCAGCGCGCACCCGACGACGAGAGCGTGCGACAGGTTGTCGATGGCGCGCTCGATGAACGTGGCCGGGCGGAAGATGGTCGTGTCCACGTCCACGCCCGTCAGCCCCGGCCGCAGGTCTTCGATGGCGGTTTCCACCTTGCGCGTCAGTTCGAGCGTGTTCGACTCCGGCTGCTTCTCCACGATGAGCAGGATGCCCGGTTCGTCGTTGATGACGGCGTCGCCGATGGCCGGGGGCGAACCGTACTGCACCTTCGCCACGTCCTTGAGGCGCAGCGACGCGCCGCCGCGCGGGTCCACCACCGCGCGGCCCAAATCCGTCGCGTCGCGGACCGCCGGCGCGTGCCGCACCGCGACCCGCTGGTTCGGCGTGTCCACAAACCCGCCGCCGTCGAGCGCCACCGCATCGCGGGCGGACAGCGTCACCATGTCGAGCGTGACGCCCTTTACGCGGAGTTGGTCGGGATCGACGATCACCTGGAACTGCTTGTCGCGCTGGCCCCACACCGCCACGTTCGCCACGCCCGGCACCGACATGAGCTTCGGCCGGATCGTCCACATCACGATCTCGGTGAGGTCGCGCTGCGACAGGTTCGCGCCCTTCGCCGAGAGGATGCCGATCTTCATCACGCGACTGGTGGACGAGAGCGGTTGCAGGATGATCGGCGGGAGCGCGACGGTGGGAAGCTGCCGCGTCACGGCGGTGACGCGCTCCTGCACCATCTGCCGCACGCGCAGCGGGTCGGAGCCGTCTTCGAGGACGAGTACGACTTGCGACAGGCCGAGCACGGACTTCGATCGCACGGTTTTGACGTGCGGCACGCCGGTGAGTGCGTTCTCGATGGGCATGGTGACGAGCGACTCGACCTCGTTGGTCGAAAGGCCGGGCGCTTCGGTCTGGATCTCGACGAGCGGCGGCGCGAACTCGGGGAACACGTCGAGCGGCGCGCGGCGGATCGACCGCGACCCGACAACGAGCAGCACGGCGCACAGCGCGAGGACGACGACGCGCAGCCGGATCGAGTTCGAGATGAGCGCGGTGAGCATCGGGTTCCCGGTCGCGTTCTGGTGTTGAATGGCGTGAAGACCCCTCACCCGCGGCGAAGCGCCGCGACCTCTCCCCGGAAGCCGGGGCGAGGTGGGTTCTTTCCCTCTCCCCTTGCGGGAGAGGGTGGCGAGTCTTCGAGCCGGGTGAGGGGTGCGCTGAGCAATCGAAGAGGGCGAAGCGATCTTGTATCGCTTAACCTTACCCCTCACCCGTCGGCGAGGCGCCGCCACCCTCTCCCGCAAGGGGAGAGGGAAAGAAGACAGCACCTCCGCGCAGCGCTACTTGCTGAACCCGGATTCGGCGCCGAACAGCTCGGCCGCGCCGGCCGCCACCACCGGCTTGCCCGGCGGCGGGCCGTCGTCCAGCACGGCCGTTTCGCCGGTCACGTGCCGCACCAGCACGCGCTCGCGCGAGTAGGTCCGGTCGGCGGTCTTCACGTACACCCACGTGCCGCCGAAGTAGTCGTGCACCACCGCCGACCACGGCACCGTGAGCGCGTCGGCCGGTTCGTTCAGCGCGAGCGCCACCGCGACCCGCTGGCCAGGGCTGTACGGGGGGCCGATGAACGGCGCGACCGCGAACCCGCCGGTGCCGGCCGCGGTCGCCCGCCAGCGCTCGTCGCCCAGGTCGGGGTTGAGCGTCCAGAAGAACAGATCGACGGTGCCCGCGAGCGGGTTGGCGGTCGGCGGCGCGGGCACCAGCCACGCCGGGCGGCCCACCCCCCCCGCGTGCGCGGCCAGTGGCCCGACCGACGCCTTATCCGCGTCGATCTCGTCGCGGTCGCCGACGTACACCGGCACGCGAACCCACACCACGTCGAGGCTCATCACCTCGAACAGCGGCGCGCCGGCGGGCACCGTCTGGCCGGGCATCGCGGACACGTTCCGCAGCACGCCGTCGGCCGGCGCGTCCACCGGGATGGGCGCCGCGGTGCCGGAGTCAAGTTCGCCGAGCACCTTCGCGAACAAATCGCGCTGGGCGACCGTCACCGCGTGCGTCTGCTTAGCCACCTCGAGCGCGCCGTTCGCGGCGTCTACGTCGCTCTGCTTCCCGCCGCCGCCGACAAGCAGTTCCTTCGCGCGGTCGAACGTGATGCGGGCGAGCTTCAACTGCTCGTCGGCGGTCTTCACCTGCCCCTCGGCCGTGACCCGCGACGCGGTGAGGTTCGCGCGGCCGACCGGGTCGAGGAGCGGGGCCAGGTGAAGCACCGGCTTGCCGGCCTTCACGACCTGCCCCGGCGTCAGTGCCGCGCCCGCCTTGAGCGTGCCGGCGAGCGGAGCCGAGACGATCAGCGACCGTCCCGGCGGGACGACCACTTCGCCCCCGAACACGCGTTTCCGCGGCATCGGCTTCCGCACGACCGGTGCGAGGCGGATTGCGAGCTTCGCGTCGGCGTCCGCGGTGAGGACGACGGTCGCGACCTGATCTTCTTTGAACGGCTTGGCGATGGTCGCGGGCACGCCGGGTGTGGATGGCTTGGCCTGTTCGCGCGGCGCGGCGACGGCGAACCACCACGCGGCGCCGACGGCCCCGGCCGCGAGCGCGGTGCTGACGACCCCGGTGAGTAAGCCTTGTCGGTACGTCATGGGTGCCTCTCGCGGTCAGCCGGGCGTCAACTGAATCGTGGTAAAGTCGAACCCTCTGCTTGGGTTTGACCTCCCCCCTTGAGGGGGAGGTCGGCG
>JAYUBA010000948.1:0-4828 GCA_043741075.1 Frigoriglobus sp. | reverse complement strand
GTGACTTCGCGCACGGCGCGCCCGTCGCCGCAGCGGACCACGCGCAGGTGGGAGATGAACGTGAGCCGCACCAGCCCGTCGGCCTTGCGGCGCACCACCCGCGGATCGACGACATCGAGTTCCGCGTCGGAAACCCAATCGACCGTCAGCCCTTCGACCGCGTCCCAGCGCGGCAGGCCGGTAAAGCCCGGCCGCTTCGCGCGGGGCCGCTCGGCCACGCGCACCAGAAGCACGACCTCGTCGCCCGCGCGGACCGCGCCGGGGTTGAACGCGCCCACGACCTCGAAGTCGGGGCGCGACGCGGGTACGTCTTCAGGCCGAAGCAGGAGATGCGTGGAGAGCCGCGAAAGGGTCATCGCGCGCCCCCCGCCCGCGCCAGCGCGTCGGCTTCGCACGCCGTCGCGAGCGAGTCGCGGCCGTTCGCCTCGGTCACCACGCGCTTGTGATTACGGTCGCGAATCCAGGCGACCTGATCCGCCATCACGGACCGCAACAGCCGGCTGTACAGCGGCGACTTCGCCTGCCCGTCGCCGGCCGACAGCGAAATCACCTGGTACGCGTCGATGGCCTTGCCCCGCCCTCGGCACGCGCGGTCGCCGCCGCCGTAGGACGCGGACACGTCGAGCCGCGCGCCGGGGAACAGGTCGCACAGATCGCGCGTCTGCCGCTCGTCCACGAGCGCGTGAATGCGGGCGCGGGTCGGCACCCAGTCGTGGAGCGTCACGTCGCCGCGCTCGAACACCAGCCGCAGTTCCTGGCGGTCCATGCGCCCGGCCTGGTGGAAGCCGTGGTAGAAGTTGACCAGCGCCGGGCCGTAGCGGACCGTCGCGTGAACGTGTTCCTCGATGGCCGTTCCCGGACGCACGCCGACTTGCGCCGCTTCAACTTTTCCCGCACCGAGCCACCCGGCGAACAGGTCGAAGAAGTGGACGCCGTGTTCGATGAAGATGCCGCCGCTCTTGCCGCGGTCCCAGAACCAGTGGTCGGCCGGCAGGTTCTCGTCGGACGCGTAGTTCTCGAACGTCCCGTGCAGTACTTCGCCCAGAACCTTCGTCTCGATCAGCCGCCGCACCGCGTCGTACAGCGGGTTGTACCGCTGCATGAGGTTGGCGATCAGCAACCGGTCTTTCTTCCGCGCGAGGCTCACCAACTCGTCGGCCTGCGCGACGGTCATCGCGAGCGGCTTCTCGACGATGACGTGCTTGCCGGCGGTTAGCGCGGCGAGCGCCTGCGGGTAATGGAGGAACGGCGGGGTGGCGATGTACACCACGTCCACGTCGGCGCGGCGGAAGAGTTCGTTCACGTCCTCGACGTTCTCGACGCCGAAGCGGGCGGCGGCGGCGAGGGCCGCGGGTCGGTGGGTGCCGGCCATGCCGGCGAGCGCGACGCCGGGCACCTGGGTGAACTGTTGGAGCGCGAACAGCCCGAACCCGCCGCACCCGGCGACGCCCAACCGGATGTGATCGTCGCCCATAGTTGCCGCTCGCGTCGAGGAACTTCGGGCGAAGTGCTCCAATGATACGCCCCCCGTGCCACATCGGTCACACCATTCCCGCACACTCGCGCCGGGACCCACTCCCTGCCGGTCGCGGCTCGATCGCGCTCACTCTTCTTCCACCGTGTCGAGGAACTCCTGCGCCGCGCCGCGGACGTTGCGCACCGCCCGCCAGTACAGGCCGACCAGCAGCAGCCAGCCGAGCATCAGCCCCGCCTGCTCGTACAGCAGGGTGTCGGCGTCCGGCTTCTTCCCCCGGCTGAGTTCGACGTACAACTCCCAGCCCAGCGTCGCCGCGAAGGCCGTCAGCGCGAAGGCGAACCCGACCGCGCCCACCGCCCGCGCCGACCGCGGGCGCTTCAGCGCCACGCCGCACGCCGTCAGCGCCGTGAGGAACCAGAACTCCGCCAGCGGCATCAGGAGCAGGAACGCGAAGCCCGTGTACCGGTAGTACTCCTTCATCAGCAGCTTGTCGAAGAGGAACGAGCCGAGCAGGCCGGCGAACCCGATCAGGGCGAAGAACGCGCTGAACGCGAACAGCCCCCGCGCGCCGCTACTCCGCGGCGCGCCGCTCGCCACCAGCCGCCCGAACACGGCCGCGATCCCCGCGAACAACACCGGCAGGCCGTACAGCAGCAGGTTGAGTTCGTCGGTCTTCGTGAGCTGGATCGCGTTCGGGTCGGCCGAGTTGATGTAGCCCTCGATCTCGATCCACCCTTCGCCCTTCGGGAGTTCGTTGCCGGTGCGCACGTACACCGCTTTGCCGAACCCGATGAAGCCGATGAGCGACAGCCACAGGAGCGCGAACTGCACCCAGAACAGCCCGCGGCGGACGGCGCGCCACCCGCCCGCGAGGATCTGTTCGGGCGTCTTCTCTTTCCCCTTGCCCTTCCCCTTCGCGGGCGTCTCGGCCCTGGCCGGCTTCGGCCGCTCCTTCCCCCCGCGCCCGAGCGGAGCCGGCGGCGGCGGCACCGGAAGCATGTCCGGTTCCAACGACTGCGGCGGTGGGGGTGGCGGCGCGGTCGGGAGCGTGCCCCAGTCCCCGCTGACGAGTACGGGCGCGACCGGGGGCGGGGCCGGGGCCGGACGCGGCGGCGGGGCCGGCCGCGGCGCGGGGAGCGAGCCGGAGTCGGGCGGCGGGAGCGGCGCAGTCGGGGCACCGGCGGTGGCCGCCTCCTCGCTCGTCGGCACCTGTACCGCCGCCTGGCAGTACGGGCACTTCACCTTCTTCCCGGCGGACTCGTCGCGCGCCCGGAACCGCTTCCCGCACGACGGACAACCTAACGTGATCGGCATGACAGACGACTCCGCGCGACCGCGATGTGAGGAGGCGGGAGAACCCCGCCGGTGCCGGACATGGTAAGGCGGAACGGGGCGCGGAGGAACCCCGCGGCGGCGAAATTGCTGGGACTACCCCCGCGCGGAGTGCGGTGGTAACGCGCGAGCGGGGTTCCGACGCGGCATCAGAACCGGGGCGCGGGCCGCTTCCAGTCCGGATCGTAGGGGAGCGAAAAGAGCTTTTGCAGCAACTCGGCCTTGTTCGGCGCGTCGCCGAGCAGCGCTTCGACGGCCTGACGCAGCTTCGCCGCGCGCGGGTCGGCGGTGGCGGCGTCGGCGCCCGTGCCGCGGCCGATGCGGTCGAAGATCGCCGCGGCCTCCAGCAGCTTGCTGCGGGCCTCGAGGAAGAACTGATCGAGTACGCGGTCGGCGGGAAGCGGGGTCACGGAATCACCTCACAGGACACTCTGAGCGGGGGGCGTAAGCCCCCTGTGCGTCGCACCTGCGTCGCACCTGCGTCGCACCTGCGTCGCGCATCACAGGGGGCTTACGCCCCCCGCTTCGGGGCGGAATATCGCACCTTCAACTCCAGCGGGACCAACTCGTTCAGGCTGCCGGAGCGGAACCCGTCGAGGTCGAGCGCGACGAACTTGAACCCCAGCGCGTGCAGGGTTCGCGCCAGTTCGGTTCGCACCGGGTCGGCCGCGAAGCGTGCGACCTCGCCCACCGGCACCTCGACGCGGGCCAGGTCGCCCTCGTGGTAGCGGACGCGGCACTCGCGCAGGCCGAGCGACCGCAGGAACGCCTCCGCGTCCTCGACCCGCTTCGTGCGCTCCGGCGTGACCGCGACGCCCGGTGCCATGCGGCTCGACAGGCACGGTGCCGCCGGCTTGTCCCACGTCGGCAAGTCCCAGAACTTCGCCAGCGCGCGAACGTCGGCCTTGGTGAACCCGGCCTCCTGGAGCGGGTGCCGCACCGAATGCTCGGCCGCCGCGACCAGCCCCGGCCGGTAGTCGCCGCGGTCGTCCAGGTTCGCGCCGCTCACCATCACCGGCACGCCGAGTTCGGGCAGCAGCCGCGCGACGGTGGTGTAAAGCTCGGTCTTGCAGTGGTAGCAGCGGGTGCCGTCGTTCTTCAGGTAGTCCGGGTTGTCGAACTCCTGCGTGCGGACGACGACGTGCCGGATGCCGATGAGCGTCGCGAGTGCGCGGGCGTCGTCGAGTTCCGTGCGCGCGACACTCGCGCTATCGGCCGTGACCGCGATCGCGCGTTCGCCTAAGGCGAGGAACGCGGCCTTCGCGACGACGGTGCTGTCGATGCCGCCGCTGAACGCGACCGCCGTGCCGGGCAGGTCGCGCAGCACCGCGAGCAGGCGGTCGCGCTTGGCGATCAGGTTCGCGTCGGGTTCGCTCATACCGTGATTATACCCGCGGGCGGAAAACGGTTCGACGCTCTCTTTTGCTCTGACCTCCCCCCTTGAGGGGGAGGTCGGTGGCGCCTCGCCACCGGGTGGGGGTGAAACGATGCGAGTCGAGGAACCCCACCCCCCACCCGGCTCGCAAAGCCTCGCCGACCTCCCCCTCAAGGGGGGAGGTCAGAACGAAAGCACTTCGCTCACGAACCGTTCGCCGGCTTCTCGTCCGACGGCGGCTTGCTGAAGTCGAACTCCGGGATCACTTCCGGCTGCGCGCCGGCCGACGGGTCGGGCTGGAACGGCCGGCGCACGGGCGTCGCCTGCTGCCGGTACCACACCCACCCCGCGTACCACTTCGACAGGTTCAGCCCGGCCAGCACGAGCGCGAGCAGCGCGCCGATCAGCAGGCGCATGGGCGTGTTGAACCGCGCGCCCACCTCCGGCAGCGCGAACCGCAGAACCAGCAGCGTGGTTCCCGCGAGCAGGAAGAACAGGCCGAGCGTCAACCGCATGTGCCGAACCGTCATCGCCGCGCCCTCGTGGTTGCTTCCATATTATCCGCATTGCACGGTTGCGAACCACCGCGCGACGGGAGAGAATCGGCGAAGAACCTCTCCCCCCAGCCCCCTCCCCTAAGAAGG
>JAYUBA010000947.1:0-4831 GCA_043741075.1 Frigoriglobus sp. | reverse complement strand
GGGTCGATGGCACCCTCGCCAATGAAACCGACTTTGCCGATGTGGCGCACCGCACCGGGCGCGCCCATACAACCGCGACAACCGTCGTCGCTTTTGTCCTTTCCCCATCTTTCGCTACGGTCGTTCGTTTCGCGTCAAGCCGCACAACCCGGTTGACTTCGTTCAGGCCCGTTCTAGATACAGGGTGAATTCCTGAATTCATCCAGCACCAAACACTCGCTGTACAGCCCGCGCGACTGCCGGTTTGGAGAAGACCGCAGATGTCATCACCCGGCACGCTATCCGCCGCCCTGGCCTACCTCCCGCACTGGTGGCAGGAGACCGCCGACCCGTTCGCGTTCGACGGCCTCATGGCCGGGTGGGCGCGGGCGTGCGGGTGGCGCGCCTGCGGGTTCGTGTGGGGCGGCGAGGCCGGCCCGGTGGTGAAGACGGTGCAGGGCGACGCCCACACCGACGCGCCGGCACCGCTCGAAGTGCCCGACGCGCTGCGCCGGCTCAAGGGCGGCGAGGCGACCGTGGTGTACTCGATCCCGAACACCGCCGGGCGCGCGTACGCGGCCGTCCAACCGGCCGGGCGCCCGGCCGGCGTGCTGTGGGCCGAGAAGACCGTCGGGCAGCCGTGGGCCGACGCCGAACGGGCGTACCTGGCCCTCACCGCCCGCACCGTCGAGCGGTCCCCGGCCATCGCCGCGGTCGCCGGCCCGGTGATCGACCCGGACCGCCTGTACCAGCGCCTCGGCGACGCCGCCGTGATCGCCGGCCGCATGGCCCACGACTTCGACAACCTGCTCCAGGGCATCATCGGGTTCTCGGACCTCGCGGTGCCGCTGCTCGCGCCCGGCTCGCAGGCCGCGAGCTACGTCGGCGAGATCGGCAAGGTCGGCCAGCGGGGCATCGTGTTCACCCAGCAGTTGCACCACCTGAGCCGCAGCGGGCAGGTGCGGCCGAACCCGGCCGCGGTGGCGCTCGCGGTGACGAAGGAAGAGACGCGGCTGAAGCCGCTCACCCCGCCGGGCGTGCGGGTGGAGAAGGACGTTTCGCCCGCACTGCCGCCGGTCGCGGTCGAGGCCGGGGCGCTCCAGAGCGTGATCGGCCACCTGCTGGAGAACGCCGTGGAGGCGTGCCCGCAGGGCGGGGTGGTGCGGGTCGCCGCCCGCGCGGTCGAACTGACCGACGCCGACGCCCGCACGTACCTGGGCCGGGTCGGGATCGGCGGGTACCTCCAAATCACCGTTTCCGACACCGGTCCGGGCATCAAGCCGGAGGTGCGGCGGCGGCTGTTCGTCGAACCGTTTTTCACCACCAAGGTGCGGCACCGCGGGCTGGGGTTGGCCATCGCCTACCGCGTCCTGTGCTCGCACCGGGGTGGCATCCAGATCGAACCCGTACCACCCCCCGGAACCGGCACGCAGGTGCGGGTCGTGCTGCCGCTGGCCGCCGCCCGGCCCCCCGCGGTCGCCACCGGACCCATCGCCGCCACCGCGGTCGGAGGTTAGTCAGCTATGCCTTACGACGTCGAGGACCGCTTGACCCAGACACCCAAGCCGATGTTCCCCCCCTACACGCCCGCACCCAGGGCGCACGCGGCGCACGCGCAGGGCGCCTCGCGGGAGCTCCAGTCGTCCGGCGACATCCGCATCCTGATCCTGGACGACGACCCCCACACGTGTGCCGTCATCCAGGCGGCGCTGTCCAACCGCGACTTCGTGTTCGAGGTCGTCTCGGATCCGATGCTGGTGGAGTCGGCCCTCGCCGGGCCGAACAGTTACCACCTCATCGTGCTCGACTACGTGCTGCCGGGGTTGGAGGCCGAGCAGGTGTTCGGCTGGATCCGCGACCGCCAGCCGGACGCGAACATCGTCGTCGTCACCGGGTATCCGTCGGTGGACAGCGCGATCAACTGCCTCCGCGCGAAGACGTGCGACTACCTGACCAAGCCGTTCCAGGTGGACCACCTGCGCGAGATCGTGTTCCGGTGCCTGGAGAGCAAGGGCCTGCTGCGGATGACCGAGGACGCGCTGAAGGAGGCGCTCGGCGCGGCGATCCGCGAGCGCCGCAAGGCGCTGAACCTGACGCTGGCGAACATGAGCGACCGGACCGGCGTTTCGCTCGGCTACCTGAGCCAGATCGAGCTGGGCAAGAACTCGGCGTCCATCGAGACGCTGTACCGCGTCTGCCTGGCGCTGGGCATGAAGATGAGCGAACTGTTCCACGCGGTCCAGCGGAACTGAGCGATACGAAATCGCGTTGAAGGGTAACCATGATTTGCCCTCTCCCCTTGCGGGAGAGGGTGGCGGCGCTTCGTCGACGGGTGAAGGGGCGCTGCGTTCCGCGGACCACACGAAGCTCACCCGGCCCGCCGTCACTTCTTCACCCGTCCGGCCATCGCGTCGAGGACGGCCTGCTCGTCGGGAAAAACGCCGGTGGCGAGCTTCGAATAGATCAACTCGCCGTCCGCCGTCACCTCGAAGCACCCGCCGCCGGCCGGGACCAGCGTGAGCGCCTTCACCTTCTGCTTCAAGCCGGTGAGCAACCGGGCCGCCAGACCGACGGCCTTCGACTCGTACCCTCAGACCGAGCAGTATTTCAGTTCGACGTTCATTGCGCACCTCGGATCGAGCGAAGGGGACGACGCCATGATTATACGCGGCCGGAAACGCCGCCGCCCCGAACGCGGGTTCGGGGCGGTGTCGTTCCGCGGGCCATCGCAGCGCTACGCCGCGGCCATGTCGCCGCCCTTGCGGAACTTGAGGAACTGCTTGAGGCCGTTGGGGCCACCGGTACGGACGATCACGTACGTCGCGCCGCGGAACCGGTCCTGGCCGATCACCACTTCCGCGAGGGCGTGCGACGCCGACGCGTCCCGGATGTCCTTCTGGTCGAACTGGCCGTTCGCCGCGAAGACGTACACCTTCGCGAACCCGCCGCCCTCCGGGCTGCGGAACACCACCACGGGCACGTACTTGCCTTTCACTTGCTCGAACCCGCGGAAGACGAACAGGTCGTAGTCGAAGTCCAACGGCAGCCGGTCGGGCAACTTCCGCTCCGTTAGCCACTGCCGGGTGGTCTCCTCCGGGTCGTTCCGCTGCTCGCTGGCCTGCTCGGCGATTTCGTAGGTGTTAATCGTCGGCCGGGTGGAAGAGAACACGCCGAGGCCGATGCACGCGACCAGCATCGCGGCGGCAACCAGCGCGCCGACGCGGTACGCCTTGTGGCGCAGGATCGCGCCCTGCTTGGTGGCGACGTGCCGGACCAGCCGCCCGTGCAGCCCGCCGGGCAGCGGCACGGCCCGCATCGCGGACCCCATCGCGCGGTCGAACGACGCGGCCCCGCGGGCGTCGGCGGCGCACAGCGGGCACCCGGTGAGGTGGCCGTTCAGCGCGGCGCTCGCGTCCGGGCCGAGTTCGTCGGTCGCGTGGCGGCGGAGCCGGAGGTAGAACTGTGCGTCACGGCATTCCATCGGTCACCTTCTTCCGGCCGGTCGCGGCGGTTTCGGGGAGAGGGCCGTTCCCGTCCGGGTCGGGCGGGGCGAGGCGGCTTCGCAGGTGCGCCTTGGCCCGCGCCAGTCTCGACATCACGGTTCCGATCGGCAAGTCCATCTGCTCGGCGATGTCGCGGTAACTGAACTCTTCAAAATAGAACAGGATGATGGGCGTGCGGAACGTCTCATCCAGTTCGTTGAGCGCCTGCTGGAGCTTGGCCGGGTCGATCTCCGGCACCTCCGCCTCTTCGCTCCGACCGGCGAGGTCGCCGACGGCGTCCAGGGGCACCACCTTGTGCCGCTTCTGGTCGCGCACCTTGTGCAGGTACAGGTTGCGGAGGATGCGGAACAGCCACGCCTTGGCCCGCTCCGGCTCGCGGAGTTGCGGCAGGCGTGCGAGCGCCTTGCCGAACGTCTCCTGCGTGAGGTCTTCGGCGTCGGCCGCCGCCCCGCTCAGCCGGTAGGCGTACCGGTAGAGGGCCTCGTAATGGGCGTCGATCAACTGGTGAAGCCCACCGGCGGACGGCATAACGGTCCCTCAACAGACCCGAACCCGAACCGGGCGGTTTATTCCCGCACCCCAGCGCAGTTTCGTGTTTCTCGTGTCGCGTTTCAAGTTGGCCGCGATGAAATGGCATTCGTTGCGGCCCGCGCAATCTCAACCCGACGCTCGAAGTACGACGCGCGAGACGACGTGAAACTGAGGAGAAGTGCGAATCGGGGAATTTTCGGGAATAACCCGTTCGCGTTTGTATCTTGTGAGCGTGGGTGAAATGGGGTGGTTGCTAATCGCCCCCATAACCCAACAGAACAGAAGGCCGCGACCCCGGATAGGCCGGGACCGTGCGACCCCCTCTGTTACACCACGGTCCCCTCCCCCTCGGGGTAGTGGTCCAGTTCCAAGGAGTTTTCAGATGAAGCGGATCATCGTTGCGCTGGTTCTCGCCCTGACCGTCGCTTCCGCCGTCGGCTGCGGCGGCGGCAGCACCACCAGCGGCACCAAGGCCAAGTAATTCTGCTGCCCGTTTCGACGGGCCTCACTTCTCTGTGCATTCAGAGGGTGAACGAAGGGTCGGCCGTTTCGACGGTCGGCCCTCCGTGCGTTTACAGACCGTTTCCGTCCGACTCCCACTTTTCCGGCAGGTGCCGTCGTGCGCCGAACCTTTCTCCTCGCGCTAATTCTCGCTCTCGCTGCGGCGACGCTCGGTTGCGGGGGCAGTCGCGAACGCGACAAGAACAGCGATCAGGACCGCCCCACCACGAAGAAGTGATGCTCTGAGTAGCCCAAGAAGCGCCGCAGATAGCGCAGAAGGACGCAGATCAAGACCGAAGAGAGTGTGAATTCAAATC
>JAYUBA010000946.1:0-4838 GCA_043741075.1 Frigoriglobus sp. | reverse complement strand
CTGAAGGGAAGGGGGAGGAAGACCGCTCGCTGGCGCTCGCGGTTCGCCAGAGCCATCGCACGCCGACTCCCCCTTCCCTTCAGGGAGGGGGGCCGGGGGGGTAGGTCGCTTCACCCATCATCGCTTGCCGGGCCGCTTCCCCTTGTCGCGGCGCGGGTGCCCGTTGGCGGGGCCGTTCGGCGGCGGTGCGCTCGCGTCCGACAACGGGCCTGTCGGCGTCACAGGAACGGCCGCCGCGGCCCCGCCCCGGCTCGCCCAGAAGCGCCGCGGGATCGACGCCCCCAGCGCCAGGATGAACATCTGGCTCAGCCAGAAGTTGTAACACCCGTCGGCCAGCCGGCTGTCGAACCCGTAGGCGTGCAGCCCGATGCCGAGTTGGTTGGTGCCGAACCAGCTCCACGCGGTGATCGCGTTGCCGAAGACGGCGAGCACCGCGACGCCGCGGTCCTTCACCAGCCCGGCCCACCGGGCGTGCAGGATGAGGCAGTTCCACAGCACGATCAGGACGGCCCCGTTCTCCTTCGGGTCCCAGCCCCAGAACCGGCCCCACGACTGGTCGGCCCAGATGCCGCCCAGCACCGTCCCGATGAAGCTGAGCATGGTGGCGAAGCACACCACGCCGTACACCATCTGGCCGACGATCTTCCCGCTCTCGGGCGTGAGCGCCAGCGCGACGATCGGCTTCGCGATCGCCGGCACCTGCCCGGCCAGCGGCTTACCGCCCTCGTCCACCCCGGCGACCGACACCCGCAGTAGCATCAGCGCGAGCGAGTACATGACGCCGGCGGCGAGGGTCAGGTAGAACAGCCCCCACAGCACCAGCGACGGCAGCACCTCGAACTTGTCCAGCGCGGTCGTCATGAACGCGAGGAACGCGAGCGGGATGCCGACCACGCCGACGGCCGCGGCACCGAACGCGAGCAGCCCGCCGACCGTCGGCTCGCCGGTGCCCAGGTACGATTCGCGGACCACCGCGCCGAGCATCATGAACACGTACAGTGCGCCCAAGAACCCGGCGACGAACGTGGCCGTATAGCCGAGCGTGACCGTAGTGACGTGCGTCGCCAGCCAGAAGTTCGTGTCCAGCACGGCCTCCATCATCTCCAGCGTGTCCAGCGTGCCCAAGTTGTGCGCCACGATGGTCGTCGCCAGTCCGAGGACGGACGCGACCACGTTCCCGATGCCGATCGGGAAGATGCGCTCCAACACCAGGCACAGCGCCACGCACCCCCAGCCGATGAACACGGCCGACGAGTACAGGTTGGTCACGAACACGCCCGGCCGTTCCATGAGGTACATGCGGGTGAACAGCGCCACCGTGTGAACGAGCAGCGTGAGGAGCAGCACGTAGGTCGCGGACTTGCGGAGGGCCACCGCCCACACCGGGCTTTCCGCCACGTACAGCACGAACCCGGCGAGGGCCAGCAGGAACCCCAGCACGTACAGCCCGGTACACTGGTAGAACGGGGCGAACCGGTTGTACATCACCTCCAGCCGCGTGCGGAGCAGTTTTCCCCTCGAGACGCCCGACAGGTCCGCGCCGCGGTACTCGGCCACCGCCGCGTTGAACTCGGCCGGCTTCTGGTCCCGGTACGCGGCGATCATCTTCTCCCAGTCGCGCGCCGCGGGGGTCGCGTCGAGCCGGGTCTGGTACTCCGTCACCACGACGCCCCGGACGTGCGCCGCCTCCTCCGGGGTGAGCACGGCGCACGCGGCGTCCAGCCAGATGTTCCGGGCCATCGGCGGGACTTCCGCGGGCGACCGCCGCAGCGCGGTCACCGCGTCCACTAGCGCCTCGGTCTGCTCCGCCTCCGGGAGCTTTTCGAGTTCCACCCGCTCCAGGATGCGCACCAGTTTCCGCTTCTGAGCGTCGGTGAGCGAGAACAGCCGCTTGGGGTTCGATTGGAGCGCCTGGTACGCCGCGGTCACGCCCACCAGTTGAGCGTCCTGCTTCTGCTTCTCGCGGAACTCGGGGAGCGACCCCCAGGACGTGTCGCCGTTGGGCGGGAGTTGTCGGAGCGTGTCCTTCTCCTTATTCTGCATTTTCCGCGCCTTCGGCCGGTTGATGTCGATCACCATCGTGATACGCTCGGCCAGTTCGATCATCTTCGACTCGGCGAGGTCCACCGGCTTCTTGGCGTCGATCTTCTCGCCCGCCGCCGCGGCCTTGAGGAAGAGTTCGCTGAGCCGGGGCTTGATCTCGTCGAGCGAGTACCGGAAGCCTTCGCGCGAATCCAGTTTCAACTCGGCCCGCACCTGATCGTTCTCGATGCGGAACACCTTGTGCTTCCACGCCGCGGAGCCGTCACTCGGGGACTCGGCGGCGAGCACGTCGAGGTACCACTTGATCGCCGGCTGCGTGTCGCCGTTCTCGTCCACGAACGTCTCGCGGTGGGAGATCACCCGCATGTAGACGCGGGCCACGGTTTCGATCGGCTTGACGCGCCCGCCCTCGAGGACCGGCGTCCGGGCGAACGCGTCCATGTCGTACGGCTCGCGGAGCGCCCGCGGACTCATGCGACCGAACGCGGACAGCAGAACCAGAGCGGCGAGGCCCAACATGACCCACGGGAAGACGCGCGAGAGCGTCGCGCCGTCCGCCGGCACCGGGGCCGCGGTCGCCGCCCCGACGACAGGCGGTTGCTTGCGGCGGAGGAACTGGGTCAGGTAGATGCCGAAGTGCAGAATCAGACCGAAGCCCACCAGCGCGCACGCGATGTAATCGATTGTCGCGTAAAACAGGCCGAAGTTCAGCAGGCCGGGGTTCTTCACCACCTGCAGGATGGTCGTCTTCTCATCCCTTTCGAAGCTGCCCTGGTAGAACGTCTCGCCGGCGTACCGGAGCGGCTCGTTCATCGCGATCCGCCTCGTGCGGACGGGTTCGGGGTTGCCCGGCTCGTACACCCGCACGTCGCTGGAGTAGTTCTTGGCCTTGCTGGTGCCCTCGTACCGGTCGAACCGGAACTTGTCGAGGAACACGGTGTACGGCTTGTAGATGTGGGCGCGGCGGAGCGTCATCTGGTACGCCTTGCCGTCCACCGTCACCGTGTCGGACTGCCCCTGTAGCGACAGCAGGAGCGACACCAGGTGAACGCCGAGGTCGTAGTCCGTGCCCTTCTTGTAGAGGCGGACGTACGCGGAGGTGAAGTCGCCGCGCTGCTTCGTCTCGACGCCCGCCTCCTCCTTCCGCGGGACCGCGACCACTCGCAGCCCCGCGCCGGTGGTGGCGAGGGTCTTCAGCCCCGGCCCCGGGTCCTTGAAATCGGCGTTCTTCATGTACTCGAGCACTTCCACGTCCACCGGCAGGTCCGGGTGGCTGATGCGCGCGCCCGGCTTCGCGGACAGAATTCGCTTCTGGTTGATGACCGTCACCCGGTCCGTATCGGGGGCCGACCGGTCCACGAACGCGATCTCGACGTTCCGCGTGTCCTCCGCGAAGTTCGCCGACCCGCCTTCGGGGATCGTGATCTGCTGTTCGACCGCGTACTCGCGGGTGATGAACTCGCCGACGAACAGGAGGACGATCCCGCCGTGGATGAGGAAGATGCCGGCCCGCTTCCACGAGAGCCGGAACCGCGTGGCGTGCGCGGCCAACAGGTTCAAGAGCATCACCGTGCCGAGCAGGAACCCGCCGGGCAGCGGGAACGCCCCCACCCACGCCGACTCGCCCGCCGGGAATTGTTCCTTCAGAACACGCCCAGGAACCGGTGGGTCAGCTCGAACGGCACCCACACGACCGTCGAGTAGAAGTACTGATCGACAACGGTCCAGATGCCGTTGTCGAGCTGCGCGAGGGTGCCGAAGAAGACGAGCAGGACGCCCAGCGCGAACAGCACGACCGTGAGTTGCAGCGACGCGACCGCTTTCAGCCCCCGGCGGAGGTAGTACGCGGGACCGCGGGCGGGGCGGGCGGCGGGGCGGGCCGGCGGTTCGCCGAACTCGCCCGGCGCGTGCGGTAGGGTGGTGCTGCTCATCGCGTGGTCCTCGTGAGCCGGGTCGCGGCGCGGAAGGGGAGGGAGGGCGTTCGTTACCGCTTGCCCATCATCGGGCCGCCGGCCGGATTCTTCGGCCCGCGGAGATCGACCCGCAGCCCTTTCACGCCCTTGGCCTCGACTGTCTTGGTGGACTTCGCAACGTCTTCGGGGCCGAAGCTCGCGTTGCCGAGCTGATCGACCGACCACCGCTTCAGGTTCGGCACCACGCCGCCGGCCGACGACGTGACGGTGACCTCGTACTTGCCGTCCGGCGTGCGGAGCGTGGCGAACACGAACTGCCCGCGACCGGGGCCGCGCTTCCAGCCCTCCGGCGGGGCGAAGTCCGGGCCGCCGGCCCCCAGCGACACGCTCGCGAGCAGTTGGTCGAACCCGGCCTCGAACGGCGTCAGTGCGTCGGCCGGGCCGGTCAGCTTGAAGAACCACTCCGGGTTGTCGGCCGGGAACATCGCGCCGAGGATGCGGTAGTCGCCGCCCGCCGCGGCCGGCGCGGGCACCGGATCGCCGGTGTCCTTCTTGCCGCTGTCGGTGGTCTTGGGCACGTTGTAGGTACTCACGCCGTCGCCCCCGCCGCACCCGGCGGGGACGAGCGCCGCGCCCGCGAGCAGCGCGAGTGAGAGCATGTGCGGACCGCGGACGCGTGTGAACGTCATGTGTGGTGGTCTCGGGAACGGCGGAGACGGCCCGCGAGGGCCGGGTGGGGCGGGCGCGACAGAGCAAGAGCCGTAGCTGCATTCTCGACAGGTCGGGGGGCTACGTCAAGGCGGGTGTCTTCTCTTGCCCTCCCCTTGCGGGAGAGGGTGGCGGCGCTTCGCCGACGGGTGAGGGGGCGCTGAGCAACACGAG
>JAYUBA010000945.1:0-4860 GCA_043741075.1 Frigoriglobus sp. | reverse complement strand
AGGGGGAGCCACCCGACTCCCCCTCCCTACAGGGAGGGGGCTGGGGGGTGGGTTGTATTTCCCCGTACACGCTGTCGGCGTTCATGTGCAGGCCGTTGTGCTCCTCGCACTCGCTCGCGATGAGGCTCACTTCTTCGCACCCGTAGCGGTTCGTCACTTTGCAGCCGAATACCTGCTCGATGACGGTTCGCTGCCAGTCGTGGAGGATCATCGCGGTGGAGATGATGCCGTTGGGCCGCACGGCAGACGCGCCGGACTTCTTGAGCGAACACGCGAGCAGGTACAGCGAGTGCGCGTGACCGAAGATCAGCCCCGGCCGGTGCCGGCGGATCGCCCGCGCGAACTCCGCGATGCGGGTGCCGGTCAGGTCGAGCGTGTCGAGGTAGACGGCGCGGTCGAAGAGGCGGTTCCGCAGCCGGCCCTTCAGCCCGAAGTGCCGGTACTCCGGGTTGCCCCACACCTTCGCCACCCGCTGACCCAGGCGGTAGCCGCTCCACTCGTCCGAGCGAATCGTGCAGGCGGTCTTCCACTGCATCGCGGGTTCGTCGCAGTAGATGGTGAGCGGCACGCCCGTTGAACCCGACGTGCGCTTCACGCGGAGTTTCGAGATGTCGAACGCGGACGAGACGAGCGCCCGGTTGTGCCGCCGGATGTCGGCCTTCGTCACGATGGGGAACGCTTCGAGGTGGGCGAGTTCGCGCACATCAGAGGGGTGGACATCGGCCTTCGCCCATGCGGCGCGGTAGTACGGCACCGTGTCCCACGCGTGCCACAGTTGCGCTTGCAGCGCGGCGAGTTGCCGCGCGCGGATCACGTCCGGCGGGTCGAACTGCGTGCGCCGCAGCGTGCAGAGGTGGCGGAGGTGTTGGCTGCCCTCCCGCCACGCCATGAGCGGGTGCATCAGGTGCCGGTTCAGGAAGTCGAGCATCCGTGCTGTCCTTGAATGGAGCGAAACGCGTTACTTGTTGTCCTTCGGTGCCGGGAACTGCTTTTGCTCTTCCCAGATGGGCGGTTTGCCGAGTTCTCGTTGCACATCCTTTTCAATGATGACAGCCTTCACCGGCTTCGGCAGAACCACAAAGCAATAATCTCCTCCCGCCTCGTCTTTCGCTTTCTCGTGTTCCGACCTCTTGTCGAGTCCCGGCTGTCCGGCCCCAAATTGAAAACCGTGAGCCGAGAAACGAATCAGAACTGTATCGCCTCTCGCAAACGGGGTGACAACCAACGACGAACGCCAGCCTGCGAAAACAGCGACAAGATAGTGTGTGTCGAAGTTGATCCTGAGTTCTTGCACTGTTTCGGTGAACCGTTGGTCTCGCTCATCTCCGCGATGCTTCTTCCACAAATCTTTCCACTCGGTTTCCACAGTGATGATTGCGAATTGTTTCTCTAAGATCGCGCTGTGCGAACCGCGGAACACAGCGGTCGGCTTGAGCTTCGTTTCCTTCGGCTCGTCGGCCAGCGATGCGAAGGTCAGCGAGTACAGCGCGACGCAACCGAACAGAACGCGTGCGAACATCACAGTTCCTCCGTTTCGCGCTCCCCTTCGGGTCGCGGCTAACCGAGCAGCGTCTTCTGCCACTCTACCTGTCGGGCTAAACCGTCGTCGATGCTCGTCGTCGGCTTCCATCCGAGGTGGCGGAAGAGTTTCGACACATCCGCGCCGGTGGTGAGTTGGTCGCCCGTGCGCGGCGGGTGGCGCTCCACGATCGCCGGCTTGCCGATGATCTTTTCCAGCTTGCGGAACACGTCCAGCACCGTCACCAGGTCGCCGCCGCCGAGGTTGAAGGTTTCGCCCGGCGTCGCCTGCGTCGCGCGGATCGTCGCTTCCACGCAGTCCGCGATGTACGTGTTCCCGCGAACCTGCAACCCGTCGCCGGTCAGCTTGATCGGCGTGCCCTGAAGGATGGCGTTGATGAACAGGTGGTAGCCCATCTCCGGGCGCTGCCGCGGGCCGTACACGCTGAAGTACCGCAGCACCACGCACGGCACCCCGAACTCGTCGCCGTACACGCGACACAGTTGCTCGCTCGCCAGCTTCGTGATGCCGTAGGGCGAACTCGGTCGCGTCGGCAGCGACTCGTCCCCGCTCGCGTACTTGCCGTACACCGACGACGTGCTCGCGTAGATCACCCGCTTCAGCGTGGGCGAACCCTTGAGCGCTTCGAGCAAGCGGTGCGTGGCCGTGAGGTTGTGGCGGTTGTAACTGTCGAAGTCGAGCCAACTGCGCGTGAGACCCGCCATCGCGGCGAGGTGGAAGACCCACTCCGCACCGCTCGCGACTTCCGCCGGCACGCCCGCCGACAGATCGAGTTCGCGGAAGGTGAAGCGCGGGTGGTCGTGGAAGGTGGCGAGGTTCCGCTCCTTGATGGGGCGCGGGTAGTAGTCGGTGAAGCAGTCGATGCCGGTGACGGCGTGGCCGTCCGCGAGCAACCGTTCGCACAGGTGTGAGCCGATGAACCCGGCCGCGCCGGTCACGATGCACTGCATGATGTTCCCCCGGCGCAAACTCTATCAGGTTGCCGAAGGGAGTCGCAACCCCACCCGCGGATGAGTCAGGCCGCCAGACCGCCAGACCGCCACTTCCTGTTGTGGCGGCCTGACTACCGACTGCCAGATTGGCATTCGGACGCGACCACACCGGCTTCCTTCTCCCTCAACTTGGAACTCGGAACCGGGAGTTTGAAACGTTCCGGGGAGGGGCATTCCGCTTGTTCGCGGAGGCCGTCGCAGCAGTGCAACTCGCCGACGCCGGCGCACTCCGGGCACGGGACGCGGGACCCGTTCATCAGCACGACGTGCTTACCGTAACACCACGGGCACAGCATCGGCAGTCCCTCCGCGACGGTTTCAGGAGATGTGTTGTACCGCGCACGGGTAGTGGTCGCAATGACAGTAGGGGAAGAACCTAACCCCCCAAACCCCTTCCCTTCAGGGAAGGGGGAGTCAAACAATGCTCCTTCTTGCTCCCCCTTCCCTTCAGGAAAGGGGGTTGGGGGGTTAGGTTCTTCGCGCTACTCCAAATCCCACAGCAGCACGCGGCCGAAGCGCCCGCCGGCGACGGCGGTGAGTCCGTCCGCCGACACCGCCACGCACGTCACTCCCTCGAACCGCCAACTCCACTCGCTCACCAGCGTGCCGGTCGGGGCGTCCCACAGTTGCACGCGGTTCCGCACGCGCTTCACCAGCAGCCCGCGCCCGTCGGCCAGGAGCGCGAACGGCGGATGCCACTCGTTCTCGACGCTCGGCTTGTCCGACCGGAGCGTAAACACGGGGGCCAGGAGGGTGTGCGGCATCGGCGCGACTTCGACCGGCGCGTCGTCGGCGCCCGGCGGGTCGTCGCCGTCGTCGCTGAGTCCGGTGGGGTCGTACACGTCGATCCCGAAGCCGTGGTTCACCGCAAACCGGCGGCCGAGCGGGCAGAACTGCGCGAGCGGTATCACCGTCGGCTCGTTCACGGGAAGTTCGATCTCGGCGACCGTGCGATCGGACGCGACGTTCAGCAGAACGAGGCGGTTGCGGTCGGCGCTCAACACATGAGAGCCGTCCGGGGCGCAGGCAACGGGCGCGAGCGAACCGCGGTAGACGATCGCGTTCCCGGTCACCGGCGAGACGGTCGAACCGTTCACATTCAGGACCGCCCGCAGGCTGGTGAACGCTCGCGAGCCGAGCCCGAAGACCGCGTCCCCGCGGTCCGCGAGCTGGAACTTCTGCGGCCAGTGGAAGTTCCGCATCACCGGCGCGCCGCTAGTGGCGTCGAACACCTCCAGCCCCTTCGGGTGTGCCGCCGCCAAGAACTTGCCGTTCCCGCAGAACGTGAGACCGGTGAGCGCCCCGCGCCGCGGCATCGCGCACACCGCGAGCGTGCGGCCGGTCGCGCGGTCGATCAACGTGACGCCGTGGAACGGTTGCGCCACCGCCACCGCGCCGCCGTCCGGGCTGAACACGATGTGCGTGACCGGGTGCGGCGACGCGGTTTGCAGTGGAATCATTGCGGGGGGAATCCTTCGGCGTAGGACAGGCTTCCAGCCTGTCCCAGCACGACAGGCTGGAAGCCTGTCCTACAAGACGGCACAGGGAACAGACGCCCGCCGCCCGCGCGGGGTTCGGTCACACGCCGCGCGTGGTCGGTTCCCAGATGTACTTGTGCATCTGCAACTGCATCCGCACGCGGGGCAGGCCGGAGGCGAGCAGCCAGCCGACCAACTCCACCGGCTTCACGCTGCTGAACACGCAACTCACGAGGCACGCGAACCGCTCGTCCAGCCGGTGCTCGCGGATCACACCCGCGGCCCAGTCCCAGTCGCGCCGCGACGCGATCACGAACTTGATCTGACCCGTCGGCGTCAGCGCGTCGAGGTTCGCCCACCGGTTGCGGTGACTCTCACCGCTGTCCGGGCACTTCAAATCGAGAATGACGTGGACCCGCGGATCGACGCCGCTGATGTCGTGCGCGCCGCTGGTTTCGAGCAGCACCGTCTTGCCCGCGTCGCACAACTCGGTCATGAGCGGAAGCACATCGGCTTGAAGCAGCGGTTCGCCGCCGGTGACTTCCACGAGCGGGCAGTCGAACCCGAGCGCCTTCGCAAGGACAGCGGCGCGGCTCATCCGCTCGCCCTGGGTGAACGCGTGCGGGGTGTCGCACCAGCGGCAACGGGAGTCGCACACCGACGTGCGGACGAACGCGCACGGCAGCCCGGCGAAGGTGGATTCGCCCTGCACGCTCAGGTAGATTTCGTGGATCAGCAGTTCGCCCGCGGGCACGTCGCGCAGGAGCGCGACGCGGTGCGCGGCTTCCGGCGGCACGTCGAATAGCGGGGTTCGCTTCGCTTCGCTCATCACCCCATCTTAGCAGGCGGG
>JAYUBA010000944.1:0-15052 GCA_043741075.1 Frigoriglobus sp. | reverse complement strand
TTCGCCCACTCGCCGAGTGAACTGTACTGCAGCTCTGCAGAACGGAATGCGACATCGTCCTCGGCTCCGAGGTGTCGACCCGACAGAAGAATGTGGGGCCGGTAGTGCTCGCGCGTGAGACCGGTTGACGAGTGAGTTCGTCTGGTCAGGCGTGGATTCCACAGAGTGACATCTCGACCGAGCGAGTTGGGCGTGTTCTCGACGACGCCGTGGATGACTGGGTACTGCTCTCCGAGGTCGCGCCCCCCCCGTTCGAATGTTCCACTGATAGACAGCTCTGAACTGCCATCCTTCTCCCACTGGAGTCGGCCGATCAGCTCCTCATCGGGCGCGGTTGGAAGCCAAAACCGCCCCTCGCTCTCGAAATCTTTCATCGCCAATTCCCCGGCGGTTATCCGATGCAAAGCTCGGGGGAGAACGAGAAGGGGCGATCTTGCCACGGGTGGTAGTTGTCGAAGCGCTCGGTCGCCTCAACCTTCCCCTTCGCAAACCAGTCTCGAAGAAGCCCCGCGACTTCATGCTCGTTCTCCGACGATGGGCAGCACGAGATTACCAGTTCACGGATCTTCGGCCCGCGCGGCGTCAACTTCACCGAGTCTAGCCAGTAATCGAGATCGGTGTCGTCCGAGTCGCCGACGGGCTGTTGAATCACCCGCACGGCGAGATCGAGCGGACGGCAGATTCCGGTGAAGATCGGATTCCCGTCTTGGTCGGGGTTATTGAGGAAATTCAACTTCAGTTGACCGTCGGGGTAAGCGAGTGGCAATGCGCTACGGAACAGGTGTTCCCAGTAGCGCTGCGCGCGTTGGTATTCCGCGGTATTGTCGGAGAAGTTCTCGAATAACCAGTTCGGCATATCACCCCCTCGTTCTACCCGCCGTGGGCTTGGCCTTCATCGGCTGGCGGATCGTCCACGCAAGCTTTTCCGAGTTGGATTTCGATATCGACCCGGATGCCGCCCTTCATCTTTCGGTTCGGAAAACTCTTAATACAGTGCGAGTCATAACCGGCCGGAGGCGCATTCACAATGCACTTTCTTGCCTTTTGGAAGCAATCCTCCCGGTCTTCCTTCTCTCGCCGAGAAAGCTTCACCCTAAGGCGCTCCAGCATTACCAGCATTTGGCTTTTGGTGGGCGACGATTCGGGAGGTGGCCAGGCCTCCGACTCCTCTGTGCCCCCGCCTTGAGCTTGGACCCGTCCACGGTTTGGGGGTGAGTTGTCGGACATCCCGTCCCAGCCCCCGCGATGGAAACTCGGCCCCCAGGTGGACGGAGACCTCGCGCTGTATAACCGCGATCCAAAGTCATTCTACCTTGGTGTCCCAAAAGCCGCCAGTCAAAGCAGTGATCCAAGCCATCGCCCCAAGTCGATACCGGGGCGACAGCTTGGGTAACTCCGGTTACTTCAGCTCCTTGATGGAGATGTTCTTGAACCACAGCGGGTCGCCGTGGAACTGGAGTTCCAGCGGCCCCTTCTCCGGCACCGGCTTGCCCTTCTCCCAGTAGTTCAACAGCTTGCCCTTGTCCACCACCAGTTCGCCGTTCAGCTTCACCGTCACCTCGTCGCCGATCACGGTGATGTGGAACGTGTTCCACTCGCCCACCGGCTTGTCGGCCTTCTTCAGCGGAATCTTGGCCTTGTCGCCGGCCGGGTTGTTCCACAGCCCGCCGGAGCCGGAGTTCTTGTCCACGCCCCTCGCGCCCGGCGTGTTCTCCGAGTCCCAAATCTGCACCTGCGGCTGCCCGCGCAGGTACAGGCCGCTGTCGCCGTTCTTCTCGATCTTCCAGTCCAACATCAGCTCGAAGTTGCCGTAGTCCTTGTCGGTCACCAGGCTGACGCCGCCCTTGCCGTCGCAGTGGATCGCGCCGTCCACCACCTTCCAGTGCTCGGACGCGGTCTTGCTCCGCGTGTCCTGGAGCTTCGCCAGGTCTTCGGGCTTCTGCTTCGCCCGCTCGGCCATCGTGGTGTGGCCCTTCCAGCCGTCCAGGTTCTTGCCGTTGAACAGCGCGGTGAAGCCGGCCGGCGGCTTCGCGTCGTCGGTGCGCGCGGCGGGGGCCGCGAGCGCGACGGCGAGCGCGACGGCGGCGAGTTGTGCGGGGCGGGACATCGGACGCGTCTCCGGGTGGGAGGGAAGGTGGGCGGCTTCAGGCTACGCGCGTCGCGCCGGCGGTGCAAGGGGTGGGAACGCGAAGATGTGAGCCGCGACCGGAAGGGAGCGCGCCTTCGCACACGTTCGGCGAAGGCGCGCTCCCTTCCGGTCGCGGCTCACTGAATACTTGTCGAGACTCTCAGCCGTGAATGTCGGCGACGGCGAGGTACAGCCGGGCCAGGGCGTGCCAGCCGCTCGTTTCGGGGAGCGCGTCGATCGCCTTCTGGAGCAACGGCCGCGCCTCCGCGATCCGGCCCTCGAACAACCGGGCCATGCCGCGGTTGAACAGCACCGCGGGCGCGTCGGCCATCGCGTCCCAGGCGGTCCGGGCTTCGTCGCACCGGCCCCGCGCCCAGAGCAGCGCGGCCCGGTCGTTGTCGGCCCCTTCGGCCCCGGCGAGCAGTTTCTCGGAGGCGTCGAAGTCGCCGAGCGTCCGGGCGATGCCGGAGGCGACCAGCGGATTCGCGGTCCCGTTCTTGGCGATCCAGTTCCGCAAGGCACCGAAGCCGGGCGTGGCGGGCTGGGTGCCGGTCGGGCGGAGTTCGGCCGGCTCGAACTTCGCGAGCAGCGGGTGCAGGTCTTTCACCCGCTGCGGGAAGTGGCCGGCGGCCATCGGCACGGCGAACGCCGCGGCCGGTTGGGCGACCAGCGCGGCCCAGTCGGTGGGCAGTTGGACGGCGGGCGGAGGGGCGTTCCCCCCCGTGATGATCGTGGCGGTGGCGTCGAGCCAAGCCGCCCGCGGGTCCACCCGGAACCCGGCGGCAACTTCGTGCGGCTCCACCTCGCTCTCGCCGTGCCCGACTGCCGCCGTAGCGGCGTCTGAGCGGGTGGCGAGAAAGCGAACCATCAGGCTCTCGATGGTCGGTTGAGCGGACGGGTTGGTATCGGTCGGCCGGGTCATGATTGCTCTCCTCACTTCCCGGTCAGGTCCGGCCGGGTTCACCGCTGGAACGTCGGTTCCGGGCCGGCTTGCGCCGCGACCGCGGAATCTTCGGGGGGATATGGTCGGAGATGTATTCTAGCGGTTGCGGCGATGAAGAAACCAGGGGCGTAAGCCCCTGGCTACAGACAATCGCCCTTCCAGGGCTTCAGAGAAATGCGCTGTTTTAGCCCCGGATGGGGCGGCTGTTGGTAGCCAGGGTCGTGAGACCCTGGTGCTTGGCTTACGGCTTGGGATCGGGTTCCTTCTTGGGGTCGGGTTCCTTCTTCAGCTCCGGCGGCAGAATCGGCGGCGAATAGCCCTTCAACTGCTCGATGAACTCGCCCGGCTTTCCGCCGATCATGCCTTTCAGCGTCAGGAACTTGCCGCGGAGTTCGGGGTCCAGTTTCGGGTCGTTCGACTGGGTGCGGATCGGCTCGACGAGGGTCGCCGGGATCGCGCCCCCGTTCGCGCGGAGGTGGCGGACGACCGCGTCCGCGGCCTTGAGCCGCAGCGCCGTCGGCTTGCCCCCGTCGAGCGCCAGCGAGAGAAGTGCGATCCGCGCTTCGCCGGATTTGAACCGCTCCACGGCATCGACCGCGGCCGGGGCGAGGTCGGGTGCGATGAGGGCGGCGCGGAGTTCCGGCTCCGCCGACCGGATGTCGTAACCGGGCAGGTCGCCGATCGCCATCAGCCGCAGGAACTCGACGGCCGCACGCGCGTCCGCCTTCGTCACCGCCGGGTCGCGCGGGAGCATCATCGGGTCGGCGAACAGCGCCTTCAGTTCGGCCCCCAGCGCGAGCCGCGAGTACGGCTCCGCGATGATCTTCACCGCCGGGTAGCCCGACAGCGTGCGGCCCAGTTTGGCCTCCAGGACCGGGTCGCGGAACGTCTCCACCGCGAGGCCGAGTTCCACCGCATCGACGCGCATCCGGAGGAAGTCGTACTTGTCCTGTGCGCCCTTCACCTTCGCCACGTCGATCTCGAACCGCTCGATCAGCTTCATCAGGTCGGCGGTCGCGATCCCGGTGCCGTAGGGCGGCGTCGGCGGCTGGAGGCCGAGTTGACGCCGGATCCGCTCCAACTCCTGCACCGTTTCCGGCGACGAATCCTTGGTGATCGGGAACTCGGCGGCCAGCAGCGCGTACACGATCTGCTGGACGCGCAGGTTCAGCAACCGCTTCTGCGCCTCGCTGAGCGTGAGCGGGAGGGGGTCGATGACCCGCTGGAGGCGGGCGGTGCGGGCCGCCGCGGCGCTGCGGAACGTGTTGTCGCGGCGCTTCTGGACGGCGACGCGGGCCTCGGCCTGTTCCGCCGGCAGCATCCGCGGGTCGGGCGCAAAGGGGCTGGGCATCGACACCAGGTCGTTCTCGGTGGCGGCGATGAGGGCCGCGATCCGCACGAGCAGTTGGTCGAAGGTCGGCGCCCGCGGCTTGTCGGCCGACGCGATCACGAACACCGGGCGCGCGGCGGTCTTCACGTCCGACTGGAGTTGCGAGATCAGGTCGATCAGTTCCGGGTCGGCGGTGTGGCGGTCGATGAAGATCAGGTCGAAGTCGGACGCCTTCGCGACCCGCCGGAGCAGGTCGCGGCCGGAGCCGAACTGCTCCACGGTGAAGCCGAAACTGCGGAGCAGCAGCGCGTTCGCGTCCGAGCGGTACTTGCCGGGGTCGGCGAGGAGCACGGTGCCCTTCGACTCGCCCGGCGCGCCGGGGTCGATCGCGGACGCGCGGCGCAGGATGTCAACGATCAGCGGGCGCGAAGCGGTGGGAACCGGCACGGGCGAGCGGAGCAGGGCGGACGCCGCCGCGAACTGCACGGCCGGGTCCGGGTAGGAGAGAGCGCGCACCAACAGCGACGGTTTCGCGGTCGGCCCGGCGGGGGGCGTCGCGGCCTCGCGGTCGGCGCGGTCGCCGAGCACCTGCGTCATTGCGAGAACGAGCGTCGTCCGCTTCTCGGCGAGGCCGCGGGCGAGGAGGTCGTTGAGCACGCGCGACGGGGCGTCGGACAGGAGCCGGTACACGGCCGGTTCGGTGGTCGCGAGGTTGGCGAACTTCGCCCGCTCCACGGCCCGCTCGGCGGCCAGCGACAGCACCAGCGCCTGGGCCGGTTCGTACTCGGGGTTCGTCTCCAGCGCCCACCGGGCGTACCGGAGGCCGTAGTACTCTTCGGCCTGCCCGACCGGCACGTCCGGCAGGCGGGTGATCTTCAGCACCGCGCCGTCCGTGGTCGTGACCCACACCGGGACGAGCGCCGGGCTGCCGTCGGGGTTGGTCTTCGCGCCGATGTACCGGCCCCTGCGCTCGTAGAACTTCCGCGCGAGGGCGGTGAGTTCGACCTCCGGCCGCTTCGTGTCCGCCTTGCCGCCGGGGTACAGGCCGATGAGCCGCGCGAGCGCCAGGTCGCGCAGGGGCTGGCCCGCGTCCTTCGCGTCCCGGCCCCGGATGTGCCACAGGTACGGGGTGAAGTCGGTCTGCGCGTCGGAGAGCAGACTCAGCACGTCGCGGCGCTGCGCGAGGGCGGAGATGACGCCGTACTGGCGGTCCGCCGACAGCCCGTCGAGGGCCGCGACCCACCCGGCCATCGTCGGCCCTTCCAGCACCGGGATCGTTTCGATGATGCCGAAGTAGACCGGGTCATCTTTGCTCGCGGTGCGGAGCGCGTCGATCATGTACGGGATCGCGTATTCGCCGGTGCGCTTGAGTTCCTGCTGCGCGTACACCTTCTCCTCGTAGGTCGCGCCGAGGTTGCGGATGAACTTCTCGACGCGCTCCTTGTTGTAGAGCACCTTCGTCGCGACCGCCTGGCCGCGCCGGTTCAGCTCCTCGATGTTGTCGCGGATCTTCTTCTCGGTGGCCGGGTCGTCGGAGTACCGCGGCACGGTGCGGAGCGACTGGAACGCGGTGGTGCCGTACTTCTTCTCGAGATCGAGGAAGATGCCGGTGCCGTCCTTCTCGTCGGGCTTCTTCAACTCCTCCGCGTCCGGCGTGCTCTTGAGGAACTGGTCGAGGAAGATGCCGGCGATGTCGTACTTGCCCTCGGCCATCGTGGCGCGGAACTTCGCATAGATGTCCAGCGGCTTGTCGGGCGCCTTCGGCTGGGCGGACGTGCCGCCGGAGCCGGCGAGCGCCAGCGCGATCGCGATCGCGAAGGCGAGGAACGAAGCGGTTCTCACCGGGTGTCTCCTCAGTGCGGCCGGGCGCGAGTCCGAGTCGGATGGCGCTGACACGCCATCACCTTTCACCCTAACGGCGGCGGAAGGTGGGGTAAAGTGGATAAACCCGCTCGAGCGGTCGCGAAGCGCTGGCGCGCCGTCACCACCCGCCGGGTCATCTGATGTGCATTCTGAAAGCGCCGGTCAGGTTAAGCAATCCTCTTCGCACGCGACGAGGTCGGCGAACGTCTCGCGGCGGCGGATCAGTCGGTGTGTGCGGCCTGTAACGAGGACTTCGGCCGCCCGGACGCGGGAGTTGTAGTTGGACGCCATCGCCATGCCGTACGCGCCGGCGGAGAACACCGCGAGCAGATCGCCCCGCTTCATCGCGGGCAGCGGGCGGTCTTTGGCGAGGTAATCGCCGCTCTCGCACACCGGCCCGACCACGTCCTGTTGGAAGCAGTTCGGCATCGCGCGGAACGGGTCCGGGTCGTCCGGGTCGCCGTTCACATCGGGGCGCACGGGCACGTCGGCCGCAGGCGTCACCGGCCACACGCGGTGGAACGAGCCGTACAGCGTCGGCCGGATGAGGTCGTTCATCGCGGCGTCTTGAATGATGTAGTGCTTGCCGCCGGTGTCCTTGGTGAACACGACGCGGCTGAGGAGGATGGCGGCGTTCCCGACGATGAACCGGCCCGGTTCGAGGATGAGCTGGCACCCGGTTTCGCGCACCGCGGGCAGGATCACTTCGGCGAACGCGCTCGCGGGCTTGGCCTCGTCCTTGCGGTAGCTGATGCCGAACCCGCCGCCCATGTTCAGGTATTTGATGTCGTGGCCCTGGGCGCGGAACGCGCGGATGAGCGCGACGCCCTTCTCGCACCCCTGCCGGTACGGCTCCGCTTTTAGTATGGGTGATCCGAGGTGCATATGCAAACCGACCACCGCGAGACCGGGGTGTCCGACCACCCCGTGCACTACGTCGATGATCGTCTCGATATCCAGCCCGAACTTGACGCCCTTCACGCTCGTGTCGGTCTTCACATGCGTCTTCGGGGGCAGGTCCGGGTTCACGCGGAGCGCGACGTTGGCCTTCACGCCGAGCTTCTGGGCGACCGCGCCGATAGCGTGCAACTCCTGCTCGCTTTCCACGTCGAAGAGGAACACGCCGTTCGTGAGCGCGAACTCGATCTCGGCGTCCGACTTGCCGACGCCCGCGAACACGATCTTCGCCCCGGCCGGCCCGGCCTTGAGGGCGCGCTGGAACTCGCCCTGCGAGGTGACATCGAACCCGGAGCCGTTCTGGCCCATGAGGCGGCACAGGCTGAGGTTGCCGTTGGCCTTCACGCTGTAGCAGATGACCGGTTTCGCCTCCGCGAACGCGGTCTGCACGTCCTTCAGTTGGCGGAGCAGCGCGGCCTGCGAGTAGACGTACAGCGGGGTGCCGTACTGGGCCGCGAGTTCGGGGACGCTTACGTCTTCGCAGAACAGCGTGCGATCGCGGTAGTCGAAGTGGTCCATTGCGGTACTCAGGGTAGGGTCGTGGGAAGCGTTATCTTACCAAGCCTCTTCCGGCGCGGCCGGTTTCCCCTGCTCCTGATACGCCTTCAACTTGCGGTCGATGACGAACGGCCCGAACGGCACGATCGACGCGACCGCGGCCATCGCGACGTGCTTGAACCGCAGCGCGCCTTGCCCCCACGCGACGAACGTGATGAGCGCGTAAGCCATGAACAGGACGCCGTGGATCGCCCCGACCCAGAACACCACCTGCTTGCCGAGAAGCGCGGTTTCGGAGCCGGCCGGCGGGGCGTACTTCAGCGGCATCGCGACGAAGAACAGGATGAGCGCCGAGACGCCTTCCACGAGGCCCGCCGCGCGGACCCGCCCGACCGGTGTTTGAAGCACAAGAAACCTCGGAACGTTGGGGATCAGTCGGGAATGATGTAGCGGAGCGGCGGAACGAGGAAGCAAACCGTATTGCCGGGCCGGTCCACAATCACCGCAAACAGGCGGAGTACGTCATAACCGAGAACGGACATCTCGAGTGCGTCTTCGACCTGAAACGCAGAGTATGCGCCTTCAATGACCGCCGGTTGCCCGTCGGCCCGAATGAACGCGAGGGTCGTCCACACTTGCCAAGTTTCGACTGCCCCACCGACGCCGAGTAGTTGTTTGGGTGCGAGCGTGATGGGACGACCGAGTTGGCGCAACACCTTCGGGGAGAAAACCGTCGTGTCGGCCCCGGTGTCGATCAGGAAGGGGCACTTGACCCACCGCCCGTCGGCCGTTTGGAGCGCCCCAATCATCACCGGTTGCGGAAGCCGCTCGTCTGTTTCAAACCAGCCGCCGTTAATGCGCATAGATTTTCGGCCCCCGCCGCGGTGACAGGTACAGGCTGATGAGCCCGCCGCAGTTGGGGTGCGCGGCCTTCGCCCGAGCGACGACCTCGATCGGGTCGTCGCCGACGAACAGCTCCTGCCCCGCGACGCACACGAATTTGCCGGTGTGCGCGTCGCGGATCTCCCCGACGTGGGCGTTCCACCACGCGAGGTTCAGTTGGAACTGTTCGTTTCCGGCGATGTTCGCGGCCCGCTCTTCTTCGGATATTTCGGGAGTCTGAACAATCCGTGGCGCGTCGTTGAGGGCACGAATCATAGCTCGACCTCGCGGGACTGGTACGCCGTCATGATAACCGCTCTTTCCATTCCCGCAACTGCCGCTCGACCTCCGCCGGGGCGGTCGAGCCGTAGCTCTGGAACGCGGCAAGCGCGTTCGCGACGCCTAGCGACGCCTTCACTTCGGGCACCGGGAACATCGCGTCCGGCAGGTCCGCGAGCCGGCACTTCCGCTGCTCGCACTCGCGGACAAGGTTGCCCACCGCTTCGTGCGCCGACCGCATCGGCACACCGCGAGCGATGAGCGCTTCCATTAGCGTGGTCGCGTCGAGGAAGCCGGCGTCCAGGCGCGACGCGATCACCTCGCGGCGGAGTTTCGTCTGCCGCACCAACGGGGCCGCGACCGACAGGCACCCGGCCACCGTGTCGAACGCGTCGAAGAGCGCCGTCTTGTCTTCCTGAAGATCACGGTTGTACGCCAGCGGCAGACCCTTCACCAGAACGAATAGCTGCTGGAGCGCACCGATCACGCGCCCCGACTTGCCGCGAGTGAGTTCCAGCACGTCCGGGTTCTTCTTGTGTGGCATGATGCTCGACCCGGTGCAGAACGCGTCCGGCAGGTCGAGGAAGTCGAACTCGGTCGTACTCCAGATTACCCACTCCTCCGCCCACCCGCTCAGGTGCGTGGCGATCAGCGCCAGCGTGAACACGAACTCTAGCGCGAAGTCGCGGTCGCTGGACACGTCCAGGCTGTTGCGGGCGACGGAATCGAAGCCGAGTTTCGCGCGCACGGATTCGCGGTCGATGGGCAACGACGTGCCCGCGAGCGCCGCCGCACCCAGCGGGAGCACGTTTAGCCGCGCGCGGCAGTCGCGCAGTCGGTCGCGGTCGCGCTGGAACTTCTCGACGTAGGCCAGGAAGTAGTGGGCCGCTAACACCGGCTGGGCGCGCTGAAGGTGCGTGTAACCGGGGATGACCACGCCGCGCTCGCGCTCGGCCGATTCCACGAACGCCTTCTGCAACTCCGCGAGCAGGCCGTCGAGTTCGTCGATCGCGTCGCGGGTCCAGAGCTTGAGGTCGGTGACGACCTGATCGTTGCGGCTGCGGCCGGTGTGCAGCTTGCGGCCGGTGTCGCCGAGCTTCGCGATGAGCGCCCGCTCGATGTGCGTGTGAATGTCTTCGAGCGAGATGGAGAACTCCATCTGCCCGGCGTCGATCTGCGCGCCGATTTCGTCCAGTGCGGCAACGATCTGCTCCGCTTCGGGCGCGGTCAGGAGCTTGACTTCCGCCAACATGCGGGCGTGGGCCTGGCTCCCGATGATGTCGTGCCGGTACAGCCGGCGGTCGAAGCTGATCGACTCCGTGAACGCCTCCACGCGCGAATCCGTGCCAGAGGTGAACCGCCCGCCCCACGTCTTCTGGCTCATACTCGCCCCTACAATACGCACCCCGTCGCGGGCGCTCCGGGTTCGCCCAAAACAGCCGTGCCCGGCGAACCCGGAGCGTCCGCGATGGGGTGGTTTTAGTATTTCTAAGAGCGGCTGACACTTTCCCCTATCGGTGAAGGTACACACCCTCGACACCGCCCCCACGTAAGGAGACTCTTCATGCGATTCCGATGGTTGGCCGCGGTCGCGGTCACGTTCCTGACGACCGGCCTCGCGCCCGCGCAGCCGAACGCCGCCGGCCCGACGATCGAAGTGCGGCTCCGCTCCGTCAACGACCTCGTCGATAAGTTCGAGTACGTCGCCGGGCTGGCCGGGAAAGAAGACGGGGTTCGGCAGGTGCGCGAACTCATCAAGGTGCTGAGCGCCGACGGCAAGGGCATTGAGGGCATCGACCCGAAGAAGCCGATGGGCGCGTACGCGACGCTCGCGAAGGAAGTCGAGACCAGCCCGTTCGTCGTCCTGATCCCCATCGCCGACGAGGAGCAGTTCCTCAAGGCGCTCAAGACGCGGCTCGACGTGACCCCGGAGAAGGGCGACAACGGCACGCTGAAGGTCGCCGTGCCGGTCGTCAACGAGATCCACCTCCGCTTCACCAACGGCTACCTGTACGCCTCGCAGAAGGCCAAAGACTTGGACCCGAAGGTGCTCGTCACGCCGAAGGCGTACTTCGCGAAGGACGACGGCTCGGTCGCGTCGGTGATCGTGAACCTGGACCGCATCCCGACCGACCTGAAGACGCTCGTGTTGGGTCTAGTCGAACTCGGTATCAACGAGGAGCGGAAGAAGAACGCGGGCAACGAGACCGCCGCCGAGAAGAAGCTCAAGAACCTCGTGTTCGATGCCGTCCTGGGCGGCTTCAAGGGGGTAACCGAGGACGGCAAGGAACTGAGCGTGAAGTTGTTCGCGGACGCCAAGAGCGACGACATCACCGCGGAAGTGACGCTCACCGCGAAGAGCGGGTCGGCCACCGCGAAGAACTTCACCGCGCTCGGCAGCAAGACGAGCCTCCCGGCCGGGATCGTCGGCGCCGCGGGGACGCCGGCCGCCCGCGCGAGCGTGAAGGTCGCCGTCACCGACGGCATGAAGAAGGACTACGCCGCGGCCATCGACGCGCTGCTCGCGCAAGCGCTGAAGGACGCCCCCGGCGACCAGGAAGAGGCCGTGAAAGCGCTCGTCGCGGCCGTCAGCCCGACGCTCAAGGCGGGCGAACTCGACCTGTCCGCGGCGCTCGTCGGCCCGGACTCCAAGGGTAAGTATCAGGTGGTCGGGGCGTTCGCCGTGAAGGAGGGGAAGGGCATCGAGAAGGTGCTGAAGGACCTGGAGAAGCAGTTCGGCCAGTTCATCGCGGACACCGTGACGTTCAAGTTCGACGTGGAGACGGTGGGCGACTTCAACCTACACCGCATCGAGTTAAAGAACACGCCCGACAAGTTCGACAAGGTGTTCGGCGCCAGTACGATCTGGCTCGCGACCTCGGACACGCACATCGCGTTCAGCATCGAGCCGGACGGGGCGACGATCCGCAAGGGGCTGAAGGCGAAGGCCGTGCCGGTGCCGGTGATATTGGTCGAGTCGTCCGTCGCGAAGCTGCTCCCGGTCGCGCAACCGGACCTGAAGCCGGACGAACTGAAGGCGCTCCTCAAGGACGCGTTCGGCGACGGCGCGACGGCGGGCAAGGACACACTCGGCCTGAGCATCGAAGGCGGCGACAAGCTGAGCGTGAAGTTCAAGGTGAAGGGCAAGGCCGTTCGCGCGTTCGCGGGCCTGGACCTGCTCAAGGGGAAGTGAGTGTTTTAACCACATGCCCAGGGACGACCGTCCCTGGGCGTGAGGCGTTGCTCACACCTTGACCGTCTCGCCGGCGCCGTGGTTCGCCCCGCTCTTGTTCGCCGCTTCGATGAACGCGACGATCTCGATCGTCTCCGCGATGTCCAGCGGCGACTTGCCCGTCTTGAACATCTCCACGATCTTCTTGAGCAGCTCGCGGTAGATCATCTTCGTTTCGATCGCGACCGACTTCACACCCTTCTCCGCGAACGCGGTGAACCCGAACCCGGTCGCCGGCGTGCGGGTGCCGCGGACGCTCGCCACGCGCCCGTCGCCCCACGTCCCCGTCGCCACGTCCACGCCCTTCTCGACGGTGCAGGTGACCCGCTTGCAGCCCGGCCCCATCAGCGTGTAGAGGACTTCGACCGCGTGAATGCCGTAGTGGAACAGGCCGGCATTTCGCTCGGCGATCGGCGACAGCGACGCCGGGCCGTAGGTGACGCACCCCGCGATCTTGCCGTGCTTCGCGTCCGCGACGTATTCGACCACCTCCGGGGCGTACCGCAACGACGACGACGAGAACAGCGGCAGCTTCTTCTTGGCGGCCAGTTCCGCCATCTTCTTCGCGTCGTCGAGCGAACACGCGTAGGGCTTGTCGATGAAGCACGGGACGCCGGCTTCGAGGAACGGCTTGGCGCGCTCGTAGTGAACGGTGCCGTCCACCGCTTCGATGAGCATCCCGTCAACCTTGCCGAGCATGTCCGCGGGCTTGTCCACCAGCGGCACGCCGAACTTCGTCATCTGCTCGGTGAAGCCCTTCACGCGCTCCGGCGAGAGCTTCGACTCGCCCGCGCACCCGATGACGATCTTCGCTCCTTCGACGAACTGCTCCTTGTCGTCGCCGATCCGGTTCAGGCGCTTCGTGAACTCGATGCAGTGCGACGTGTCGAAGTCGAGGATGCCGAGCTTGAGCATGGGTGTCTCTTGTAGGACAGGCTTCCAGCCGGTCATTCCGGGACAGGCTGGAAGCCGGTCCTACTCGCGCCTTAGCGCCGGAATGACCGGCACCCGCAGGATACCCGCTGTCGCGGCGGACGCCACAACGAACCCGACGCTCAGCACCAATCCGAGCATCACCGCGAGCCGCACCCACGGCACCGCGGCACCGCTCGCGACGTGCGGTGCCACCGACGCCAGCGCCGCCAGCACCCCGCTGCCGAGTCCGACCAGCAGCAAGAGCGTGTTCTCCACCAGCACGAGAAACTGTAGCGACCGCGTGCGGTAGCCGACGGCTCGCAGCAGCGCGAGTTCGCCCAGTCGCTCCCACACGCCGCGCAGGATCACCACCGCGAGGCCCAGCACGCCGAGCAACAGGCCGAAGCCGCCGAGCAACTGGAAGGTGGACAGGTACGCGCCGATCACCGCCTGGAACGACGCGACGCGGTCGCGGGTGGGCGTGGCGGTGAGGCCGTTCGCGCGGAACCCGATTTCGAGCGCGCGCGCGACCGCGGCTTCCTTCCCCGGTGCCGTGCGGACGAGGAACGTGCGGTAGCCGCTTTGCTTCGGGAACAGGCGCACGAACGCGTCGTCGCTCGCGATGAGTTCGCTCTGGAACGGGCTGTCCACCAGCGTGCCGACGATGCGGAACGTCACGTCCGCGCCGTCGTCGCCGGGCATCGTGAATTCGTCGCCCACCGCCTTCTTGAGCATCCACTGCGCGGTGTTCTGCTCGCAGAACACCGGCACCGCCTTGGATCGGTTCGGGTTCTTGAGCAGCAACCACGGGTTCGCCTTCTCCTCGTCGGTCGTCGCCACCGTCTCGTAGAACTTGAACCCGCCGCGGGCGACGAGCGCTTGCGGCACGCCGAGCACCCGCGGGCGCGCGGCTTGGAACAGGTTCATGCAACTGGCGTCGTCGCCGCCGCGGAGCCGGAGCGGGTACACCTCCTCCAACCCGCCGTCGAGATCGGCCTTGGCCGCGCGGTACGCGGGCGTGTCGGGCGGCGCGTCCGGGTCGCTATCCTTTGGCGCGTGCGCCCGCTTCAACTGCTTCTCCAGGTCCGCGCGACCGGGACCACTACCAAACGACTGGGACAGCGGCACGTCGGCTTCCGCGATCAGGTTGAAGCCCCCGCTGCCGCCGGTCTGGGTCAGGAACTCCTTATCCGGCTGCCGGCGGAAGCTCTCCACCGCGACCAGCAGGAACGCCGCCGCCGCGAGCAGCGCCGCGGTGAGCAGGCTGCGCGCCGGGTTGCGCGCGGCGTTCCGCGCGCCGAGTCGCGCGAGCGCGGACGCGCCGCGGCCGTGTACCGTCGCGTGCCGGGTGCGGCGCATCCAGATCGACGCGGATGTGAGCGCCGCGGTGAGCAGTAACCCGCCGCCGCCGAAGAACGTCATCGCGCGGAAGTCCGGGTTGTCAACGCTTCCGCCCGCCGCGATGCACGCGATGCCGATCACGAACGCGCCGATCGCGAGAAGCTTCGTGAGGCGCGACGGCGGCTTCACCGCGTCGGCCGCGACCGCGGTTTCGCCGCGGAGCAGCGCCGGCGGGGCGATCTTCACCAGCCCGCGGACGCTCCACCACAGTGCGGCGAACGCCATCGCCACCGTGGCCCCGAAGCCGAGCGCAAAGCTCATCGGCGCGGCGTGCGGCTTCAGATAGCTGCGCACCTCCGAATCGGGCCAGAGGTCGAGCAGCACGTTCAGGAGAAGCCGGTTGTACGCGACGCCCGCGGCGAGGCCGACGGCCGCGCCAACGGTCGCGACGATCAGCCCTTCGGCGAGGAGCAGCCGGCGCACCTGCCGCACCGCGAACCCGGCCGCGAGCAGAAGGCCGATCTCCTTCGCGCGGCGGTCGAGCGACAGCCGGAACAGCAGCCCGACGAGCATGAGCGCCGCGGCGATGAGGAAGCAACTGAAGCCGAGGAATAACATGCCGAAGTCGTTGCCGCCCTTGCTCGCGGTGAGCAGGCGCTCGCGGATCGGGTCGAACACCAGGCC
>JAYUBA010000943.1:0-4865 GCA_043741075.1 Frigoriglobus sp. | reverse complement strand
GTCATGCCTTATGAATAGCCAATCGCCTCCTATTGCGCAACGAGTCTACTGTCTTCTGTCTTGATCTGCGTCCTCCGCGTCATCTGCGGCGCTTTCGTCTTATCCACGGTCGCAAGTGAAAGCGCCGCCCGACCTCCTAGTATTGCCGTAGGGGGGTCGCGGATGCGGATCGCGTTCATCACCGCCGGCGCCGCGGGCATGTACTGCGGCAGTTGCATGCGCGACAACGCGCTCGTCACCGCCCTGCGCGCCCTCGGCCACGACGCGCTGCTCATCCCCACCTACACGCCCATCACGACCGACGAGGCGGACGCGTCGCAGGCGCGCGTCTTCTTCGGCGGGGTGAACGTCTACCTCGAACAGAAGTTCTGGCTGTTCCGCCACACGCCGTGGCTGTTCGACCGACTGTTGAACTTCCGCTGGCTGCTGAAGTGGGTGTCGCGGTTCGCGGTGCGCACGAAGTACAGCGAACTCGGCGACATCACGATCTCGATGCTGCAAGGCACACACGGGAAGCAGGCGAAGGAAGTCCAGAAGCTCGTCGGGTTCCTCGCCGACGAGAAGCCGGATGTGGTGCTGTTCACCAACGCGCTGCTGTCCGGCGTCATCCCCGCGGTGAAGACGGCGCTCGGCGTGCCGGTGTTCGTCACGCTCCAAGGCGACGACATCTTCCTCGACGAACTGCCCGCCGCAGACCGCGCGCGGTGCGTCGAACTGATCCGCGAGAACGGCCGCTCCGTGGACGCGTACATCAGCACGAGCGCGTACTACGCCGACCACATGTCAGGTTACCTCGGCGTGCCGCGCGAGAGTATCTACGTTGTGCAACCGGGCATCAACCTCGCCGGTCACGGCGGCCCCGCGGCCCCAGACGGCGGGCGAGCGCTCACGGTCGGGTTCTTCGCCCGCATCTGCCCGGAGAAGGGCTTCCACCGCGCCGTCGAGGCGTTCATCAGGTTGCGCCAGACGCCCGGCGCGCCGGCCGCGAAGCTGAAGGCGAGCGGGTGGCTCGGCGCGAACAACCGCGCGTACTACGAGGAGCAGGTGAAGCGCCTCGAAGCGGCCGGGCGGGTCGCCGACTTTGAACACGTCGAGTGCCCGACGCACGACGACAAGGTCCGGTTCATGCGGTCCATCGACGTGCTGTGCGTGCCGACCGTGTACCGCGAGCCGAAGGGGCTGTACGTCCTCGAAGCGTGGGCCAACGGCGTGCCCGCCGTGCTGCCCGCGCACGGGGCGTTCACGGAGTTGGTCGAGTCCACCGGCGGCGGGCTGCTGGTCGCGCCGGACTCGACCGACGAACTCGCCGACGGGCTGCGGCTGATGCTCACCGACCACACGTTCCGCGCGAACGCCGGCCGCGCGGGCGAAGCCGCCGTCCGCGCCCGGTTCAACGCCGACGCGATGGCCCGCGAGACCGTCGCGCTCCTCGAACGCCACGCCCGCACCTCACTCACCACACCGACCGCATGATTCCCTTTCAAATCACCCGCCGCGTCGAGTTCGGGGACACCGACATGGCCGGCATCATGCACTTCTCGAACTTCTTCCGGTTCATGGAGGTCGCGGAATCGGACTTCCTCCGCAGCCGCGGGCTGAATTTGAGTTGGGTCGAAGGGAGCGTGAAGTGGGGCTTCCCGCGCGTGTCGGCCGCGTGCGACTACACAAAACCGGCGAAGTTTCAGGACGTGCTGACGGTCGCGGTGACGCTGGAGAAGGTCGGGAAGAAGTCGGTGAGCTACCGGTTCGACTTCAGCAACCAGCGCGGCGAAGCGGTCGCGAGCGGCCGGATCACGGCCGTGTTCTGCCGGTCGCTCGGCCCCGATCACATCGAGGCTCTGGACATCCCGGCCGACATCCGCGCGAAACTGGAAGGCCAGCCGTGACCGAGGCCGAACCCTACCTCACGCGCCTCACCAACCGCCTTCTCGACGGCATCGAGCGGCTACCGGCGGACGTGCGTGAGCGGAACACGCGTTACCTGCTCGAAGCCCAAAACCCCGACGGCGGTTTCTCCGGCCGCGAGGGTGGTTCGGACCTCTACTACACCGGCTTCGCGCTCCGCTCGCTCGCGGTGCTGCAAGCGCTCAACCCGGACGTGTGCGGGAAGGCCGCGAACTTCCTCCGCGCCAAACTGACCGGTTCCGCAGGCGTGGTGGACTTCTTCTCGCTCGTCGCGAGTTGTTACTTGGTGCCTCTGGGCGGCGGGCCGGACGTGCTGGCCGACGCGCCGCCCGACTGGCGCGACCGCGTCGCGGCCACGCTCGAAACATTCCGCGCGCCGGACGGTGGCTACGGCAAGATGCCGGCCGCGCCGCACGGCAGCACGTACACGAGCTTCCTCGTCACGCTCTGCCTGCAACTGCTCGGCCGTGCGAACCCGGACGCGGACAAGTTGGCCGCGTTCGTGAAGTCGCGCCGCCGGCCGGACGGCGGGTACGTGGAAATCTCCGCGATGAAGCGGAGCGGCACGAACCCGACCGCCGCGGGCGTCGGGCTGCTGCACATCCTGGGCGAACTCGACGACACCGCCAAAAGCGGCACCGCGAACTTCCTCGCCGCGCTCCCGTCCCCCTTCGAGGGCGGGCTTCGCGCGAACGACCGCATCCCGGCCGCGGACCTGCTCTCTACTTTCACCGGCGGGTGGACGCTCGACCAGCTCGGTTGTGCGAACAAACTCGATTGGGACGCGGTGCGGGGCTACGCGGAGCAGTGCGGGCGGAGCGTCGGCGGCTTCCGCGGCGGGCTGTGGGACGACCGCACCGACGTGGAGTACACCTTCTACGGCCTGGGCACGCTCGCTCTCGCGGCGCTGATGACGGAGTGACTCGCCCATGCCGTCCAACTCGTTGCTCCGCTGGCAGGCCGACCGCCTCTCAAGACTGAACGCGCTTGAGGCGCAGGTCGCGACCGCGCCGCCGTCGGCGCTGGCCGAGGAGAATTTGCGCGGCTATGTCGCGCTGCTGTGTGCGCACTTCCAGGGCTTCTGTCGCGACTTGTACACGGAAGGCGCTCTCCGAGTGACCGGGGATGTCCCGCAACACCTGAAGCTCTTCGTACAGCGGCAAACGATGTCAGAGTTGAAGCTCAGCACCGGCAACCCGAACCTTCAAAGCCTGACGCACGACTACAACCGGCTGGTCGGTGACGTGCGAACGCTCCTCGACGCCGACCCGGCGAACGCCCTGCGGTTGAATCACCTGGCCGAATTAAACAAGTGGCGGAACTACGTCGTCCACCACGGCGTGGTCGCGCCGCCGGGGCCGCCGCTGGCGCTCCCGCTGGTGCAGGTGTGGCAGTCCTCGTGCGACGGGTTGGCGACTGACTTCGACCGGATCGTGTATGATGTGCTGAGTGCGATGTTGAGCGCCCCCGCCTGGTGAGACTACTGTATCGGAGGAAGCCAATGTCGGACCCGAACGGCAACGCGGTCCGGGTTCCCAAGCTCGGCGACCGGGTCAATATTCCCGGTCCCATGCTCATGAAGGGCCGCATCATCGAGTTGCGCGGCAACCTCGGGCCGGGCGGCATCGACGTGTTCCGCGTCAAGCTGGCGAACCAGATGCGGCCCGCGTACATCGAAGTTGTGGCGAGTCAGCTCGAATTCCTGGACGACGAGACCCCGGCACCGCGGCCCGCCCCTTCCGCTTCGGAATGACACCTCTATGTCACTCGTCGTCGAGAACGTGTCGAAGGAGTACCCGACCCGCGGCGGCACGCTGTCCGTGCTGCGCGGCGCGTGCCTCACGCTCGAACGCGGCGACGCGGTCGCGGTGATGGGGCCGAGCGGGTCCGGGAAGAGCACGCTGCTCCACATCCTCGGCACTCTCGACCGACCCACCGGCGGCAAAGTGACGCTCGACGGCACCGACCCGTTCGCGCTGCCGGAGCCGGCGCTGGCCGCGTTCCGCAACGCCCGGATCGGGTTCGTGTTTCAAGATCACCACTTGCTGCCGCAGTGCTCGGTGCTGGAAAACGTACTCATCCCGACACTGGTGAACAAGACGACGAAGCCCGCGGATACGGAAGCCTACGCACGCGAACTGCTCGACCGCGTCGGCCTCGGCGGGCGCCTCGACCACCGGCCGGCGGAACTGTCCGGCGGCGAGCGGCAGCGGGTGGCCGTCGCCCGCGCACTCGTGCTGAAACCGACGCTCCTCCTCGCGGACGAACCGACCGGCAACCTCGACCGCACCAACGCGCAGGCGGTGGGCGAGTTGCTGCTCGAACTGCACCGCGCGGAGCGGACGGTGCTGGTCGTCGTCACGCACAGCGCCGACCTCGCGAAGCTGCTCCCGCGGCGGTTCGAGATGAACGACGGCACCCTTCAGCCGGCCGGGTGATCCTCCCCTCCTCACTCGTCACCCATCATGCTCACCCCAACGAAGCTCGTCGTTCGCAACCTCGCGTACCACGCGCGCGGGAACCTCGCGGTGCTGCTCGGGGTGGCGGTGGGGTCCGCCGTGCTCACCGGCGCGCTGCTGGTCGGCGACTCGCTCCGGGGGAGCCTGCGCGCGCGGGTCGAGCGGCAACTCGGCGGCATCGACGCGGTTGCGTTCTTCCCGCGGCCGGTGCGCGCCGACATCGCGGACGGCCTGCCGGGCACCGTCGCGCCGGTGCTGCTGCTCCCCGGCTCCGTGCAAGCCGGCGGCGACCCGGCGACCGCCCCGGCCCTCGGCCACGTCACGGTTCTCGGCGTCGATGATCGCTTCAAGCCCGCCAGCGTGGCGGGTGTGGAATGGGGCGGTACGGCGAAGCAGGTCGTGCTGTCGCACCGGGTCGCGGAGAAGCTCGGCGTGAAGGCCGGCGAAAAGGTGCGCCTCGGCGTCGAGCGATTCTCCGACCTGCCGCGGTCGTGGGGGGGG